>JACDOC010000001.1:0-300000 GCA_017656295.1 Bacillus sp. (in: firmicutes)
GGTCGGCTACGCATCGTCGCCTTGGTGAGCCGTTACCTCACCAACTAGCTAATGCGCCGCGGGCCCATCTGTAAGTGACAGCCGAAGCCGCCTTTCAACCTTTCCTCATGCGAGGAAAGGAATTATCCGGTATTAGCTCCGGTTTCCCGAAGTTATCCCGGTCTTACAGGCAGGTTGCCCACGTGTTACTCACCCGTCCGCCGCTAACGTCAGGAGAGCAAGCTCTCCATCCGTTCGCTCGACTTGCATGTATTAGGCACGCCGCCAGCGTTCGTCCTGAGCCAGGATCAAACTCTCCGAAAAAGTTTGATAGAAAGACTCAAATTCATTGACGTTGACGCTTCGTTTTGTTTAGTTTTCAAGGAACAATCATTAGCGACTTTTATAATATATCATCTATTAAAACATGTGTCAACAACTTTTTTAGAAAACTTTTTTCGTGAACTAAATAAAGTTTTTTGACTCAACGTTTTGTATTCTATCAACTTCAAGAGTAGAATGCAAGACTAATTTTATATTTTTAGAGAAAATGAAATATCTTTTTATCAATAAATGCTTAAGCAACTAATTTATCATTTTTAAAAAGACAAAAAGGTGATTTGATCTCATCTATCAAACCACCTTTTCCCCTAATCTAGGATTTGTTCAATATGAATTTCTCTTGTTTTTTCTAAATCAATAATTTCATCGGACGAGGAAATTTTAACAATTGGTCTTGTTGGTGCTTGTGGTTTTTTAAAGATGACTGTACCTTGTTGGCCGTTACTTAATTGAATGCGTGTCCCTGTTGAAACGTTGTGTAATAACTTGATTAACGTTTGAATAATAAATATATCAAATTGACCAAAACTATCATCTAGCATAATTTCGATTGCCTTAAACGGAGAAACACGCTTTCGAAACAGCCGATCGGATGTTAACGCATGATAGACGTCAGCGACGGCCACTATTTTCGAGAATTGGTGTATTTTTTCGTTCTTTTCTCCAAGAGGATATCCAGATCCATTAATTCGTTCATGATGTTGGAGAACGGCAAGTTTTGTTTCATTCTTTAACAAAGGGGAATATTGAATCATTTTATAACTATAGACGGGATGGGTTTTAATTTCGTCAAATTCTCGATGCGTTAATGTCGTTTCTTTTAATAATATTTGCGGATCGATTTTAGCCATGCCGCAATCAGCGAGAGTTCCAGCAAGGGCAACTTGAATCGTTTTGCCTCGGTCTCCATAAAGCTTATGAGCAATCAGTCCACTAATTAATCCGACCGATACCGCATGGTGATAAAGATAGTCTTGCATTTTAGATTTTGAAAGGACCACTTGAAATTGTGCTGAGTGGTCTAAAATCACTTCTAACAAAGGAACTATGAGTGAGCGAATTTTGGTAATGTCTACTGTTGCTCCCGATTGCCATTTAATGTACTCATTTTGATATCCTTTGACCGCCTTCGTGTACAATTGGTCAATATCAGGGAGAATATGATTTTTTTCCTCTCTTGTTTTTTCTTCTTCTATGATGTGAAGTGGTTTAAACGTTGTACCGTCCGCTTTCACTTTGCTAACATCGACTTCTTCAATCTGAAAAGCGTTCAAAATATCCAAATGGAGAGTTGATAAGGTCGTATTCTTTGGAATAATTGGGTAAGCCGTTTTCCCGAAGACATCTTTTGTTAATATGCAACCAACTTCTAGACACGAAACTTTTACCCTCACCTGTTCCACCCCGTTTTCTTTCTCACTATTACTATATTACCAAAAATTATGTAATTTTTCCTACTACTTTTTAAGGAAAAAAAGAGACACCCTAAGATTAGGGTGTCCTCAAATATGTTATTCTTGGTCTTCTGAACCTTTTTCTTCTGTTGCTTGATCTTCGTCCTCTTCTTTTTCTACTTTGGCTACTGTTGCGACCGCATCATTTTCTTCTAACCGAATGAGTTTAACTCCTTTTGTCACACGTCCCATTGTTGAGATTCCATCAACCCCAATACGAATGAGAACGCCACCCTCTGTAATCAACATCAAGTCTTCTTCACCAGTAACCGCCTTTACAGACACAACTGGTCCATTTGCCTCGTTGACATTACACGTTTTAATTCCTTTTCCGCCACGACTTTGAACGCGGTATTCACTTTCTGGAGTTCGTTTACCATAGCCGTATTTCGTCACGATTAATATTTCTTCGCCTTCGTTTAAGATATCCATACCGACCACTTCATCCTCGGCATCCAACGTAATCCCTTTTACCCCAGTAGCAGTACGTCCCATGGACCGCACATCTGTTTCGTGGAAACGAATTAAAATACCATTCTTCGTTCCGATAATGATATGTTTATTTCCGTCAGTTAATCGAACAGAAATTAATTCGTCTCCTTCTCTTAAGTTCAATGCAATTAACCCTGAAGTACGAATGTTGGCGAAGGACGATAACGGTGAACGTTTAACGATTCCTTCTTTAGTGGCAAAGAACAAGTACCAATCGTCGACAAATTCTTGAACAGGGATAATGGCATTTACCCATTCGTCTTTATCAATCTCTAATAAGTTAATAATTGGTAACCCTTTCGCCGTTCTGCTAAACTCTGGAATCTCGTATCCCTTTGTTTTATACACTTTTCCTTTATTTGTAAAGAATAAAATTGTATCGTGTGTTGATGTCGTTAGCAAATGCTCAACGAAGTCGTCATCGTGAATACCCATTCCTTGAATTCCACGTCCACCACGTCGTTGACTGCGGTACGTAGAAACTGGTAGACGCTTAATATATCCGTTATGCGTTAACGTGATGACGATATTTTCTTTCGGAATTAAATCTTCGTCTTCGATTTGATCCACGCCACCAGAAACAATTTCAGTACGACGTTCGTCATTGTAACGTTCTTTAATTTCAAGAAGTTCTTCACGAATAATTTGTAATACTTTTTCTTCGTCGGCTAACACTTCTTTTAGTTCTTGAATAAGCTTTAGTAGACTTTGATATTCGTCCTCGATTTTCTCGCGCTCGAGACCGGTTAAGCGTTGTAAACGCATATCTAAAATGGCTTGCGCTTGTTTTTCCGTTAACGAAAATTTCTCCATTAAACCAGCTTTCGCAATTTCTGTTGTTTGTGAGCTACGAATTAAGTTAATAATTTCATCAATATGGTCAAGCGCAATGCGTAATCCTTCTAAAATATGGGCACGGGCTTCCGCTTTTCGTAAATCATATTCGGTCCGTCGGCGAATAACGACTTTTTGATGGTTTAAATAATGTTGTAAACATTGTTTTAAGTTCAGCACCTTCGGCTGACCGTTTACTAGTGCGAGTAAATTAATACCGAAGCTTGTTTGCATCGCTGTTTGCTTATACAAGTTATTTAATAACACGTTGGCGTTGGCATCTTTCCGTAGCTCAATGACAATCCGCATTCCATTTCGATCAGACTCATCACGAAGATCGGTAATACCTTCAATCTTTTTATCGCGAACAAGCTCGGCAATTTTTTCAATTAATTTCGCTTTATTCACTTGATAAGGAATTTCTTTAACGATAATTGATTGTTTTCCGTTAGGTTTTTCTTCAATTTCAACGCGGGCACGTAACGTAATCGAACCTCTTCCCGTTTCATAAGCACGGCGAATGCCACTTCGACCGACAATTAATCCAGCAGTAGGGAAGTCTGGACCAGGAATATATTCCATTAATTCTTGAACAGTAATATCTTTATCCTTACTAAGTGCAAGTAAACCATCAATCACTTCGCCTAATTGATGCGGAGGGATATTCGTTGCCATTCCAACCGCAATACCGGACGATCCATTCACAAGTAAATTTGGAAAACGAGAAGGCAGCACTTCAGGCTCTTTTTCCGAGCCGTCATAGTTATCCTTATAATCAATCGTGTCCTTGTTGATATCTCTTAAAAGCTCCATCGAGATTTTTGACATTCGCGCTTCTGTATAACGCATTGCTGCCGCTGCGTCGCCATCTACAGAACCAAAGTTACCGTGACCGTCTACAAGCATATAGCGATAGTTGAAGTCTTGAGCCATCCGAACCATCGTATCGTATACAGCAGAATCACCGTGAGGATGGTACTTACCGATGACTTCTCCAACGATACGAGCAGATTTCTTGTACGGTTTATCTGCAGTCATTCCTAAGTCATGCATCGCGTATAAAATACGACGGTGAACCGGTTTTAATCCATCGCGTACATCCGGTAATGCCCGGGACACAATAACACTCATCGCATAATCTAAAAACGAGGAGCGCATTTCCTGGCTAATGTTTACTTCTTTAATTCTGGAATTTGGTGTTTCGGCCATCTTGTAAAGGAACCTCCTTTATAGAAAGACCAATGCGATCATTTGTCTTTCAATCGGTGTGATAGAAAAGGGCAGGATAGTCAGAGATCCTCCTATCCTGCATTCCTTTAAATATCTAAGTTTTTCACGTATAACGCATTTTCTTCAATAAATTGCCTGCGCGGTTCAACTTTGTCACCCATTAATATTTCAAATGTTTCATCCGCTTCAATCGCATCCTCAAGACTTACTTGAAGAAGCGTTCGCGTTTCTGGATTCATCGTTGTTTCCCAAAGTTGTTCTGGATTCATTTCACCCAGACCTTTGTAACGTTGAATACCTGGCTTTGGTTGGGATGGTAAAGAAGCTAAAATCTCCTCTAACTGTCGATCGTTATAGGCATATTCCACCCGTTTTCCTTGCGTAATTTTATATAAAGGTGGCTGGGCAATATATATATAACCCGCTTCAATAATTTGTCGCATATAGCGATAGAAGAACGTGAGCAACAATGTTCGAATGTGCGCTCCGTCCACATCGGCGTCGGTCATAATCACGATTTTATGATAACGCGCCTTGGAAATATCAAAATCTTCACCAATCCCGGTTCCCAGCGCGGTAATAATAGTCCGGACTTCATTATTGGACAAAATCTTGTCTAAACGGGCTTTTTCTACGTTAATAATTTTTCCACGCAACGGTAAAATTGCTTGGAAATGGCGGTCTCGACCTTGTTTGGCAGAACCTCCCGCTGAGTCCCCCTCAACGATGTAAAGTTCGCTTATGTTTGGGTCTCTTGATGAGCAATCTGCTAACTTCCCTGGTAAGTTCGATATTTCTAATGCATTTTTCCGTCTTGTCAGTTCACGAGCTTTTTTCGCCGCTAAACGTGCGCGCGCAGCCATGACTCCTTTTTCAACAATTTTCTTCGCTACGGAAGGATTTTCTAGTAGAAACTTTTCAAATTGCTCCGCAAAAATAGCATCAGTGATTGCCCGCGCTTCAGAGTTTCCTAATTTCGTCTTCGTTTGCCCTTCAAATTGCGGGTCAGGATGCTTCACCGAAACAATAGCGGTTAGACCTTCACGTACATCTTCTCCTGATAAATTAGGATCGTTTTCTTTAAAAATTTGATGTTTCCGCGCATAATCATTGATAACACGTGTTAAAGCGGTTTTAAATCCCGATTCGTGGGTACCACCTTCGTACGTATGAATATTGTTTGCAAAGGAATAAATGTTACTTGAAAAACCATCGTTATATTGTAAAGAAATTTCCACGGTAATTCCGTCTTTTTCTCCTTCAATGTAAATCGGTTCTTCATGAAGGACTTCTTTCGTACGGTTTAAGTGTTCAACGTACGATTTAATTCCGCCTTCGTAGTAATATTCATTTTTTCGATTTTCAGTCCGTTTATCTTCAATCGTGATTTTAATGCCACGATTTAAAAACGCTAATTCACGTAATCGGTTAGACAAAGTTTCGTAATCAAACTCAGTCGTTTCCGTAAAAATCTCTGGATCCGGTTTAAAATGAGTCGTTGTTCCAGTACGATCCGTTTCACCAACAACTTTTAAATCAAAACATGGAACGCCTCGTTCGTATTTTTGGTAATAAATCTTTCCATCTCGGTGAACGTATACTTCTGTTTCTGAAGACAATGCGTTTACGACGGATGCACCAACCCCGTGTAAACCACCTGATACTTTATAGCCGCCACCGCCGAATTTTCCTCCAGCATGAAGAACCGTCATAATGACTTCAACTGCTGGTCGACCCATTTTTTCATGGATTCCAACAGGAATTCCGCGCCCATTATCTTGTACCGTAATACTGTTATCCGCTTCAATCGTTACGTTTATTTCATTACAGAAACCAGCTAACGCTTCATCAATACTATTATCAACGATTTCCCAAACGAGATGGTGTAAGCCTTTTGCGCTTGTGGAACCGATGTACATACCAGGACGTTTACGAACAGCTTCTAAACCTTCAAGAACCTGTATCTGATTTTCATCGTACGTTTGTAATTGCTTTTCCTTTTGTTCCATCGCCATATTATTCACCTACACTTTCCGAAAATGCGTTCCATCTAGCTTTTTTATGAATAAAACTTGGCCATTCTGTCCAAACTGGCCAAGTGTTGTTGTATTTCTTTCATTGAATAGATGTTTCCGAGCGTTTTTTTAAAGTGGTAGAAGCAAGAGGAGAGAGATAGATTTTATGATCCGTAATAACGATAGATTTCGTTATGCGTTTGGAAAGACGGATCACTTTTTTTTCGTTAGCGGTGAGCCATGTTTCCATTTCTTTTGAATCATCCATCACTGAATAATCGAGAATCGCAATAATTTCTTTCATTTGTACCATGACGTCTCCGCCCACATGGACATACACGATTTCCACCTCATTTAACTCTCATCATTGTCCCAGCTTCTACACGATACGTGGAGGCTTCGTTCAACGTTTCATGGTCAATGCCATCCACACTGGTCGTTGTTACAAACGTTTGAACTTTCCCTTGAATTGTATTTAATAAATGGGACTGGCGATAATCGTCCAGTTCCGATAAGACATCGTCCAACAATAAAATCGGATACTCCCCAATTTCTGAATGAATTAATTCGATTTCTGCCAATTTCACTGACAAAGCAGTCGTCCGCTGCTGCCCTTGGGAACCGAACGTTTGCACGTCTCTTCCATTCACTAAAAATTGAACATCATCACGGTGTGGACCTACAAGTGTTACTCCCCGTTCTATTTCTTTCGTCCGAATATCAGCCATTTTTTCCTCGATTATGTTAACCATTTTTGACCAATTCATCTCTTCTGATACATGAATGGACGGTTTATATATAATTTTTAACTCTTCTAGTCCTCGTGAGATGCCTGCATGAATTGGGCGAGCCCATTCTTCTAATAAACGGATGAATTCAAAGCGTCTTTGCATCACTCGAATGGCTAACTGGATAAATTGCTCCGTCAATACATCAAGCATCGTTTCATCGTTGTTTTTTTTCATTTGCAACAGTTTTAAATAATGGTTTCGTTGTTGTAATATTTTTTGATATTGACTCATCTCGTGTAAGTAAACGGATGAGACTTGGCCAATTTCCATATCAATAAAACGACGCCTTACTTGAGGGCTCCCCTTTACAAGGTGGAGATCTTCAGGCGCAAACATGACAACGTTCATATTTCCGATGTATTGACTTAATTTTTTCTGCTCAAGGTGATTGCATTTCGCTTTTTTTCCTTTTTTAGAGATGACAAGTTCAAGTGGAACCGATCCGTGATGTTTTTTTATCCTCCCTTTTATTTTAGCATAATCCCTATCCCAACGGATTAAATCTTTATCATTGGACGTTCGATGGGATTTTGCCATGGCTAACACATAGATCGATTCCATTACATTCGTTTTTCCTTGCGCATTTTCTCCAAGAATGACGTTCACTTTATTTTCAAAGTCCACTTCTAGCGATTCATAATTTCGATAATCCATTAATTGTAAACGCTCAATATACATTCCTGGTACATCCTTTTATTGGGAAATTTTAAAAGTACCAAAACCTGGGATTTTAATCACATCACCGACTCGAAGTTTACGCCCTCGGCGCTGATCTTGTTCACCGTTAATATATACGTCGTTTTCACTTAAAAACCATTTGGCCATGCCACCTGTTTGAATAATATCCGCTAATTTTAAAAACTGACCTAAAGTGATAGTGTCGGTTTGAATATAAATCTCCTTTACCACGTTCTCACTTCTTTCTCGAATTAATCTCTAAAAATTTATTTTACTAAATTCTTTTCAGTTAGACAAAGGACGTCTAAAGGCCTTACAGAATAATAGACGTTACCAGTATTGATTTTTTCCCACCATACGTTTTAAAAATAAAAACTGCCGGTTTTAAACCGACAGTCTATGCTATTCATCTCGATTAATACGTACGCACAGGTAAAATTAACTGTAAAATCGAGTCGTTATCAATTGGGCGAATAATAAAAGGACGCATCGCTCCAGTGAAGCGAATAGAAATTTCAGGTCCTTCAATCGCTTTTAAGGCATCCATCATGTATTTCGCACTAAAAGAAATTTTTAGTTCTTCCCCTTCGATTGATTCGCTTGTTACGTGTTCAACGACCTTTCCGATTTCAGGAGAATTGGAAGATATTTCGATCATGCCGTTTTCTAACGTTGACAGTTTGACCACGTTATTTTTCCCTTCCCTTGCTAATAGAGAAGCTCGGTCAATGGCTTGCAAAAATTCCTTTGTATTCAAATGAATATCTGTTTTTCCATCTGTCGGAATGAGACGGGTCGTATCTGGGTAGCTTCCTTCTAATAAACGAGAGAAGAACAATAAATGTTTCGTCTTAAATAAAATTTGGTTTTCAGTAATGACAATTTCTACTGGTTCTTGAGTATCATCTAAAATTTTACTTAATTCATTTAAACTTTTTCCAGGAATAACGACATTGTAAGTGACCCCATCCGTAATTTCGACTGGTGCTTTTCGCATCGCTAAACGGTGGCTATCTGTTGCAATACATGAAAGTTCACCATTCTCGATTTTCCAGTTTACCCCGGTTAAAATCGGACGAGTTTCGGAAGTAGAGACAGCAAACACCGTTTGACGAATCATTGCTTTTAATAAATCGGTCGGTATTTTAAAGACGTTTTCTTCAATGATTTGAGGTAAATGAGGATACTCCTCATGATCTAACCCATTTAAGTTAAATTCAGTTTGTCCGGATCGAATAACTGTTTGGAAATGGTTACCCACTTCAATTTCTACCGTATCTGAAGGTAGTTTCTTCACGATTTCGCTAAAAAATTTCGCCTGTAAAACGACACCACCAGTTTGGTGAATTTCAACGATTTCATTTCCGTCTTCTTCTTTTGGTAAAAATGATTCAATGGAAATGTCCGAATCACTTCCAGTTAAAGTCACCCCATCTTCTGTAGCCACTACTTTAATACCAGTTAAGATAGGAATGGTTGTTCGAGAAGTGACAGCTTTCATCACATCTTGCACACTTTGAACTAATCGATCTCGTTGGATGAAAAATCTCACAAAGGTTCCCTCACTTTCATCTTTTTCATCGCCGTTGCATATATTTATATTTTAAATATAAATCGTACTAGTAGTAATATAGCTTGTGGATATGTGGATAACCCTGTGAAATGAAAGGAAACACAGTCTATCCACATGTGGACAGACTGTGTGTAACCTTTTCTAAGTTATACACATTTTCCCCGATTAATGTTTAAGCATATCTTTAATCTCTTTAATTTTCTTTTGTAATTGGGGATCGGATTGAAGCATTTTTGAAATCTTCTCATGGGCATGAATGACCGTTGTATGGTCTCTTCCCCCAAATTCTTCCCCGATTTTTGGTAATGAAAAGTCCGTTAGTTCACGAGATAAATACATTGCGATTTGACGTGGAAACGCAATGGATTTCGTCCGCTTTTTCGCTTTAAAATCTTCGAGCTTCACTCCGTATTGTTCACCAACTACTTTTTGAATATCGTGAATCGTAATGACTTTTGGTTTGGAGCTAGGAATGATATCTTTTAACGCTTCGGCTGCTAAATCCGCATTAATATCTTTATTGATTAGCGAAGAATAGGCAACGACGCGTATTAATGCTCCTTCTAATTCACGAATATTGGAATCTATTTGATTAGCAATATATAACATCACTTCGTTTGGAATATCGAGTCCTTCTGCTTTCGCCTTTTTCCGTAAAATCGCAATTCGTGTTTCTAAATCTGGTGGAGTAATATCCGTAATTAACCCCCATTCAAAGCGAGAGCGGAGACGATCTTCCAATGTCGGAATTTCCTTTGGTGGGCGGTCGCTGGAGATGACAATTTGTTTACTTTCCTCATGAAGAGTATTAAACGTATGGAAAAACTCTTCTTGCGTTTGTTCTTTTCCGGCTAAAAATTGAATATCATCTATCAGCAGAACATCCACGTTACGATATTTATTTCGAAAATCTACCGCTTTATTATCTCGAATGGAGTTAATAAACTCATTTGTAAATTTTTCTGACGATAAGTAAACGACTTTGGCGTTCGGATTATGCTCGAGTACGTAATGGCCGATGGCATGCATTAAGTGAGTTTTTCCTAATCCCACGCCTCCATATATAAAAAGAGGGTTATACGCTTTCGCCGGTGCTTCGGCTACTGCTAATGAGGCTGCATGAGCAAAGCGATTGCCAGAACCAATGACGAACGTATCAAACGTGTATTTTGGATTTAACATATTTTGCGGTAATTCTTGAGGTTCCTCTTTTTTGACCTGTTTCGGTGGAACGGAAACCTCGACTTCTTGCTCATCTTGATTTAATGGAATAATAAATTTAATTTCTAATTCTTCACCGGTAATATCGTAAATAACACTTGAAATCAGTTGGGAATATCGACCTTCCAACCAGTCACGGGCGAATTCATTAGGAGCTGTAATAATGAGTGTATCCCCTTGTAAGGAATGAGCTTTTGTAGATTTCAGCCATGTTTCGTAACTTGGTTTGCTAATTTTTTTACGAATTTCTTCTAAGGCTTTATTCCACAAATCTGATATATTCTCCAACGCCGCTCCCTCCTTTACCTCTCACCTTGTATAATGTTTGTCAAACTGTTTTTTGAAAAATTTATATTCATGCAAGATCTTGAATGTGGAAAAACATATAATAAAGTAGAAAAGCACTTTTCGACAATATTCATGGTTTGTGGACAAGTTTTTACATAAGGGGTGAATAAAGAGTCCACAACCTATCCACAATCTGTGGAAAACTTAGTTATTCACAAGTAGATATACAGAGTGAAAACACAATAATCATATCAGATAATCATAGAAGGTGCAATGCTTTTCCGTGATTATCCACAATACCAAACAACTGTGGAGAAAAGTTGTCCACAAGCTTTTAGTTTGTGAAAAACTTGTCAATAATGGGTGTGGATATTGCCGAAATGAATCGAAAATTATCCACAATAAATGTGAAAGAACGCTTTAAAGAGTAATAAAGGAGAATCTGGACAATAGTTGACAACTTTTGAGAGACATCTATATAATTAAAAAGACTGTCTTTTATTCAAACTTAAAAAGTTATTCCTCGGGGAGGTGTCATATATGAAAAGAACATACCAACCAAATAAACGTAAACGTAGTAAAGTGCACGGATTCCGTAAGCGTATGAGCACAAAAAACGGACGTAAAGTTCTAGCTCGTCGTCGTCGTAAAGGAAGAAAAGTATTATCAGCGTAGGCCACTGAAATGTCTCAGTGGTCTTTTTTACAATAATGGAAGTAGAGATTAAGGTGTCGATTATTATGAATAAAAAAAATCGTGTGAAGAAAAATGAAGAATTTCAACTCATTTTTAAAAATGGCCAGTCCTTTGCGAACCGTCAGTTTGTTGTTTATGTATTAAAAAAAGAGAACCAACCAAACTTTCGTATTGGGTTATCGGTTAGTAAAAAAATCGGAAAAGCTGTCACTCGAAATCGTGTAAAAAGATATATTCGTCAAGTGTTTCAAGAATCAAAAGAACAGATTCAAACCGGCTATGATTTCGTTATTATTGCGCGAATGCCAGTTGCCGAAATGGATTATTATCAAGTAAAAAAAAGTTTGATTCATGTGTTAAAACGGGCAAAAGTATGGAAAGGAAACAAGACGGGCCATAATGGAAATGAGTGTTCAGAATAATTTCCTTATTTTATATAAAAAAAAGTGGTACAATACTTTTTGGTATGATTGGAAATGGGACGTTGAAACTTGAATTTTCGTAATAGTAGGGAGGAAAATACGGTTGAAAAAGAGAATAGTATTTGTAGTCTCACTCGTCTTAACCCTTTCCTTATTAGCAGGTTGTAGTGAAGCTACGATGCAAGATCCGATCACAGCAGAGAGTGAAGGATTTTGGAATCATTACGTGGTGTATCCGCTATCATGGCTGATGATTAAAGTGGCCGAAACGTTCAATGGCAACTATGGTCTATCGATTATTATCGTTACCATTTTGCTTCGCTTTGCGATTTTGCCATTAATGATCAAACAAACTCAAAACTCTAAAAAAATGCAAGCTCTACAACCAGAACTGCAAAAATTAAAAGAAAAATACAGTTCAAAAGATCAAAAAACGCAACAAAAGCTACAACAAGAAACGATGGCATTGTTTCAAAAACACGGTGTCAATCCATTTAGCGGATGTTTGCCATTATTAATTCAGATGCCGATTTTAATTGGTTTTTATCAGGCGATTGTTCGCACGGAACCTATTCGTGAACATACCTTCTTGTGGTTTGACTTAGGGGCACCAGATCCGCTATTTATCTTACCGCTAGTTGCTGGTTTGACGACGTTCATCCAACAAAAAATGTTAATGGCCGGAACAGAAAACCAAAATCCGCAATTAGCGATGATGCTATGGTTAATGCCTATTATGATTATCATCTTCGCTATTAACTTCCCAGCAGCCCTTTCTTTATACTGGGTCGTGGGGAACATTTTCATGATTATTCAAACGTATTTCATTAAAGGTCCTGAATTAAAAAAAGAAGCGGCGACAGGACAAGTGGGAGGAGCTAAAAAGTGAAAGAACTAACTGCTACGGGTACCACCGTTCAAGAAGCAGTTGAATCAGCTTTAGCTCAATTACAAACTACCGAAGATCGAATAGACATCCGAGTAATTGATGAAGGAAAAAAAGGCTTTTTGGGACTTTTCGGTTCTCGACCAGCGGTTGTCCACGTAAAAGTGAAAATCGATCCTGTAGAAGAAGCGAAAACGTTTCTTCAGAATGTATTTCGTCACATGAACGTTTCCGTCGACATGGAAGGACATCAAGATGGTAAGGTTGTGTATTTGCAGCTTCATAGTGATGACATTGCGATGGTGATTGGGAAACGTGGTCAAACATTAAATGCGCTCCAATATTTAACGCAACTGGCAGTGAACCGTCAGTCGGAGCAATATGTAACCGTTGTGCTTGACGCGGAAAATTATCGAGAACGTCGAAAAGAAACGCTTATCCAACTGGCAGAACGGCTAGCTCAGAAAGCGATTCGGACGAAGCAAAAAGTTTCATTAGAGCCGATGCCTTCCTATGAGCGAAAGGTGATTCATACCGCTTTAATGAACAACAAGTACGTAGAAACCGAATCAGAAGGGGTCGAGCCATATCGCCATATCGTTATTATTCCAAAAAACGAGTAAAGAAAAATCAACCACATCGAAGCGGTGTGGTTGATTTTTTTGTTTATATAAATGATAGAAGACGTACGTTCTATGTAAAAGAAATCCACAAAAGAGGTCATTTTGATTTTAACATCGTGTTTTATTGTTATTCACATGTGGATAAGTTAAAATAATACAGACAAAATATGCTTGTGGATAATTAAAAGTTCTTCTACTTTTTTTGCTATAAACGTTATGATATTCTAGTGATTTAGGGACAAAAGCAGAAAATAATCTTGGTTGATATAGATACTTGGAATTAAGTGAGGTGAATGAAGATGGAATTTGATACGATAGCTGCCATCTCCACACCAATGGGGGAAGGAGCCATTGCAATTGTTCGCTTAAGTGGGGATGAGGCGATTTCGATTGTAGATAAACTATTTAAAGGAAAAGGAACAAAAAAACTGGCGGACGTTCCTACCCATACAATTCATTATGGCCATCTCATCGACCCAGAGACGGAACAAATCGTTGAAGAAGTCATGGTTACGGTGATGAGAGGACCGAAAACCTTTACGAGGGAAGATGTAGTTGAAATTAACTGTCACGGGGGACTTGTCACAGTAAACCGTGTACTGCAACTTGTGTTGAAACACGGAGCGCGCTTAGCAGAACCTGGAGAGTTTACAAAGCGAGCATTTTTAAATGGACGGATCGATTTATCTCAAGCGGAAGCGGTAATGGATTTAATTCGTGCCAAGACCGATCGGGCAATGAACGTGGCATTAGGTCAAATGGAAGGGCGTTTGTCAAAACTCATTCAAAAGTTGCGTCAAGAAATTTTAGAAACACTCGCCCATGTAGAAGTCAACATTGACTATCCTGAATATGATGATGTCGAAGAAATGACCCACCAAATGTTAATTGAAAAAGCCACTTATGTAAAAAAAGAAATTGAGCGTCTCTTACAAACGGCACAACAAGGAAAAATTTTACGTGAAGGTCTTTCGACGGTCATTATCGGACGACCGAACGTCGGAAAATCATCCTTATTAAACAGCCTCGTTCATGAAAATAAAGCGATCGTTACCGATATTCCAGGTACGACGCGGGATGTCATTGAGGAGTATGTCAATGTTCGAGGAGTCCCTCTTCGACTGCTCGATACGGCCGGAATTCGGGAAACAGAAGATGTAGTCGAGCAGATCGGTGTTGAACGTTCCCGCAAAGTCTTAAAAGAAGCGGACTTAATTTTGCTTGTTTTAAATAATAACGAAGAACTAACTCCGGAAGATGAACAATTATTTGAAGCAGTAGAAGGCATGGACGTGATTGTTATTGTCAATAAAATGGATTTACCACAAAAAATTGATATGGAGCGTGTAAAGGAACTGGCAAAAAATCATCCGCTCGTGACTACTTCGCTGCTCCATGAACAAGGGGTAGACGAATTGGAAGAAGCCATTGCCTCTCTCTTCTTTGAAGGATCGTTAGAAGCGGGCGATATGACCTATGTCTCCAACAGTCGTCACATCGCTCTATTAAATCAAGCGTTAGATGCGATTAATGATGTCATCAAGGGTGTGGAAATGGGAACACCGATTGACATCGTACAAATTGATTTAACAAGAACGTGGGAACTTTTAGGAGAAATTATTGGTGATACTGTTCACGAAAGCTTAATTGATCAACTATTCTCCCAGTTCTGTTTAGGAAAATAGGAATCAGGAGGTTTGACCAACATGCAAACATACGAAGCAGGCCAATACGATGTGATTGTCGTTGGGGCCGGTCACGCGGGTTGTGAAGCCGGATTAGCGGCAGCTCGCCTCGGAGCGAAAACGTTAATGATTACGATTAACTTAGACATGGTTGCTTTTATGCCATGTAACCCTTCCATTGGTGGACCGGCAAAAGGTATTGTGGTTCGGGAAATTGATGCCTTAGGTGGAGAAATGGGGAAAAATATCGATAAAACCCATATCCAAATGAGAATGTTGAATACAGGAAAAGGACCAGCCGTGCGTGCGTTACGTGCCCAAGCGGATAAGTTTTTATACCAACACGAAATGAAAAAAACGTTAGAAAGTGAACCAAATATTACGTTAATGCAAGGAATGGTAGAGCGGCTTGTCGTGGAAGACGGTGTATGTAAAGGAGTCATTACGAAAACAGGAGCAGTTTATCGCTCCAAAACGGTCGTCATTACTACTGGAACCTTTTTACGTGGGGAAATCATTATCGGTGACTTGAAATATTCGAGCGGACCGAACAACCAACAACCATCCATAAAACTGTCCGAACATTTACAAGAGCTTGGTTTTGAGCTTGTTCGTTTTAAAACTGGAACGCCTCCACGTGTAAATAGTCAAACAATCGATTATTCCAAAACCGAAATTCAACCAGGGGATGAAGAGCCGCGTGCCTTTAGTTATGAAACGGTAGAATACATTACCGACCAATTGCCATGTTGGTTAACGTATACTAACGAGGAAACGCATCGTCTCATCGATGAGAATTTACACCGTTCGCCGATGTTCTCAGGTATGATTAAAGGGACAGGTCCTCGTTATTGTCCGTCTATTGAAGATAAAGTTGTTCGTTTTAACGACAAGCCACGGCACCAAATTTTCTTGGAGCCTGAAGGCCGGAATACACAAGAAGTGTACGTTCAAGGGCTATCTACAAGTTTACCAGAGGACGTTCAACGACAAATTTTAAAAACAATTCCTGGTCTGGAAAAGGCTCAAATGATGCGTGCTGGTTATGCAATTGAATACGATGCAATCGTACCAACACAATTATGGCCGACGTTAGAAACAAAACTGGTGAAAAACTTATACACAGCCGGACAAATTAACGGTACTTCTGGTTATGAAGAAGCAGCAGGACAAGGAATTATGGCCGGAATTAATGCAGGTCGTCGAGCATTAGGAAAAGATGAAGTGATTTTAAGCAGATCCGATGCTTACATTGGAGTTCTAATTGACGATCTTGTGACAAAAGGAACGAACGAACCGTATCGCTTGTTAACGTCTCGTGCGGAATATCGCTTGCTCCTTCGTCACGATAACGCTGATTTACGCTTAACAGAAATTGGTTATAAAATTGGATTAATTTCCGAAGAACGTTATCAAAAATTCTTACAGAAGAAAGAAGCAATTGAAAAAGAAAAAGCTCGTCTCCAATCCATCATTTTAAAACCGAATGAACAAACACAAGAAGTCATTCGTCAAGCTGGTGGAAGTGAGTTGAAAGATGGAATTCGTGCGTCCGATTTATTAAAACGTCCTGAAATGACGTACGACCATATTCAACAGTTGGCACCAGCGGATGAGCCGTTATCTAAAGACGTTATTGAGCAAGTGGAAATTCAAATTAAGTACGAAGGTTATATTGAGAAGTCTCTTCAACAGGTAGAAAAAATGAAAAAAATGGAGAGCAAAAAGATTCCGGAGAACATTGATTATGACGCCATCAATGGTTTAGCGACGGAAGCTCGTCAAAAACTAAAAGAAATTCGTCCGTTATCCATTGCGCAAGCGTCACGTATTTCTGGTGTAAACCCAGCAGATATTTCCATTTTGCTCGTTTACCTCGAACAAGGTCGTATTGCTCGAGTTTCAAACTAAGAAAAAAGGATGGAGTCAATCGTGGACACGGTACAGTTTCAACAAATGTTAGAGGAGAAAGGGATTTCCCTTTCTTCTCACCAACTCAATCAATTCGAACGGTATTATCAACTGCTTGTTGAATGGAACGAAAAAATGAACTTAACCGCCATTACGGAAAAAAACGAAGTGTATTTAAAACATTTTTATGACTCGGTGTCAGCGGCATTTTATGTTGACTTTACCGAGCCGCTTACGATTTGTGATGTCGGTGCGGGAGCTGGTTTTCCAAGCATTCCGTTAAAAATTTGTTTTCCACACCTTAACGTGACGATTGTCGATTCATTAAACAAACGAATTACCTTTTTACAGCACTTAGCAAATGAGCTAGGTCTTAAAGGAACTTCTTTTTATCATGATCGAGCGGAGACATTTGGGAAAAAGCCGGAACATCGGGAAAGCTACGATCTTGTCATCGCTCGTGCTGTGGCACGTATGTCCGTCCTAAGTGAATTATGCCTTCCTCTAGTAAAAGTGGGTGGACAATTTATTGCTATGAAAGGTGCTAGCGCCAGTGAAGAGCTTCAACTAGGAAAGAAAGCCCTTTCTGTTTTAGGCGGCACGGTTTTAGATATGCATTCGTTCGATCTTCCTTTTGATAGTGGTGAACGAAATATCATCGTGGTCCAAAAAGAAAAACCAACACCGAAAAAATATCCTCGAAAGCCGGGGACTCCGAACAAATCACCAATTGAATAATAGGTGGATGTCATAAAAAGTGACTTGTTTTCACCTCTTTTATGACATCCGATGAATTTTATGTAAATATAGCAGGAATGTTGTCACAATAAAGAGAATACTAAAATTGGGAGTTTCTAAAAGGTGGTGTTAGCCAATGAGGCATCCTTTCTCTCGTTTTTTTAATTTAGGCGAAAAAGAAGAAGTAGAAAAATCAACAGAACATGAAGAAGTAAAGAAAATCCCACTCGATCAAATTGTTCCGAATCGATTCCAGCCGCGAACGGTATTTGATGAAAATAAAATTGAAGAATTAGCTAGAACAATTCATACGCATGGGATTATTCAACCGATTGTTGTACGTGAATTAGATGGTGACCGATATGAATTGATAGCGGGAGAAAGACGTTGGCGAGCTGTTCAAAAACTTGGTTGGGAAACAGTTCCAGCTATAGTTAAAAATATGACTGATACGGAAACTGCCTCGGTTGCCCTCATTGAAAATTTACAACGGGAGGAACTTTCACCCATTGAAGAAGCGATTGCTTATGGGAGATTAATAGAGTTACATAATTTAACACAAGAAGCACTCGCCCAACGGCTAGGAAAAGGTCAGTCCACTGTCGCTAACAAACTTAGACTATTAAAACTTCCTCAAGAAATACAAGAGGAGTTATTAAAAAAGACCATTACGGAACGTCATGCTCGGGCGTTAATTCCATTAAAAGATCCGGAAAAACAAATTCAATTAATGAAAGAAATTATTGAAAAACAATTAAATGTCAAACAAACAGAAGAACGAGTAGCGAAACTACTCGACACAACGAAAAAGCCGAAACCAAAGCGAAAAGCTTTTAGTAAAGATATACGCATTGCTGTTAATACCATTCGTCAATCCTTGTCCATGGTAACTGATAGCGGGATTAACCTCGACTCACATGAAGAAGAATTTGACGATTACTATCAAATTACAATTCGTATTCCTAAGAAAAAAAAATAAGATAATCATCGATAGTGGGAAGCTTTCATTCAAAAGTTTCTCACTTTTTTATCACCCCTAATGGGAAATATATGAAAACTTCTTGTTTTTTTGAAATTTTAAGATAACCCATTCGATTTCTGATAAAATAAAAAATATCGTTTATTATTTTATAGGTCGTTGAAGGTAGGTGACATCGTGGGCAAAATTATCGCCATTGCTAACCAAAAAGGAGGAGTTGGAAAAACAACAACCTCTGTTAATTTGGGCGCCTGCTTAGCATACATAGGCAACAAAGTATTACTTGTTGATGTGGATCCTCAAGGGAATGCAACAAGTGGAGTAGGCATTGAAAAAGGTGATGTTCAACAGTGTATTTATAACGTTCTTGTGGATGATGAAAATATAAAAGAGATTATAAGACAAACATCAGTTGAAAATTACCATTGTGCACCAGCTACCATTCAGTTAGCAGGAGCAGAAATTGAACTCGTCCCGACTATTTCTCGTGAAGTTCGTTTAAAGCGAGCACTGGAATCAATAAAAAATGAATATGACTATATCATTATTGATTGTCCTCCTTCTCTAGGATTATTAACGATTAACGCTTTAACAGCAGCAGATTCAGTTCTTATTCCTGTTCAATGTGAGTACTATGCGCTAGAAGGATTAAGCCAATTATTAAGCACGGTTCGTCTTGTGCAAAAGCATCTCAATCAACATCTAATGATTGAAGGGGTACTTTTAACGATGCTCGATGCACGGACGAACTTAGGAATTCAAGTCATTGAAGAAGTAAAGAAATATTTCCAAGACAAAGTGTATCGCACCATTATCCCGCGAAATGTCCGATTAAGTGAAGCACCAAGCCATGGGGAGCCAATCATTATTTATGATCCGAAGTCGAGAGGAGCGGAAGTTTATTTAGATTTGGCAAAGGAAGTGGTGAACAATGGCTAGAGGGTTAGGAAAAGGAATCAATGCCCTTTTTACAAATGTCGCCAACAACAATGATGAACCAGTCACAGAAGTAAAAATTAAAGATTTACGACCAAACCCCTATCAACCTAGAAAAATTTTTGACGAAGAGCCATTAGAAGAGCTCACGCAATCAATTAAAGAACATGGGATTTTACAACCGCTTGTCGTTCGTAAAAGCATTAAAGGGTACGAAATTGTCGTTGGAGAGCGCCGTTATCGTGCAGCGAAAAAAGCTAAGTTAGACACCGTTCCCGTTGTCGTCAAAGATTTAAACGATCAACAAATGATGGAACTAGCGGTGTTAGAAAATTTACAACGAGAAGATTTAACTCCAATTGAAGAAGCGATGGCCTATCAAACGTTAATTGAGAAGCTGGATATTACACAAGAAGAACTAGCAAAACGACTTGGAAAAAGTCGTCCACACATCGCTAACCATATCCGTCTACTTTCCTTACCGAAGGATATTCAAACGTATATTTCTGAAGGAAAAATTTCTATGGGACATGGACGGGCGTTATTAGGTTTGCGAAAAAAAGAACAACTACCTGCTGTTGTAGAAAAAGTGATAAAAGAAGAATTAAATGTTCGCCAACTGGAAAAACTGATTCACCAATTAAATGAAAATGTTTCACGTGAAACAAAAAAGAAACATGAAGTAAAAGATGTATTTATTAAAGAAAAAGAGAATTTGTTACGGGAAAAGTTCGGGACAACGGTCAATATTAAACAATCAAAGAAAAAAGGTAAAATTGAAATTGAATTTTTCTCTAAAGAGGATTTAGAAAGAATTTTAGAGTTACTCCACAATGAATAAACCATCTTCCGATGAGATGGTTTTTTTTCTTGAAGTAAAAAATAATAACAGAGAAATGGTGGGAAATTGAGATGGTACTTCTTGGAACAATCATCAATGGCTGTTGCATTATTTTTGGTTCATTTTTAGGGACGTTTCTTCACCGAATTCCCGAACGGATGAAGCAAACCGTCATGTACGCCATTGGATTATCCGTAATGGTCTTAGGGTTACAAATGGGGCTTAAGAGTCAAAATTTCTTAATTGTCATTATTAGTCTTGTACTGGGGGCGATTATTGGAGAGGTCATCTCCTTAGATGATCGACTCAATACGTTAGGAAAATGGATGGAACAAAAAATAGGTAAAAAGGGTACGAATAGTCTTTCAGAAGGATTTGTCACCGCTACGCTTATTTTTGTCGTTGGTGCGATGGCTATTTTAGGTGCATTGGATAGCGGTATTCGTGGAAATCATGATATTTTACTAATGAAAGCCATTATTGATGGGTTTACGGCTCTCGTTTTAACGACGTCCCTCGGTATTGGGGTCATGTTCTCGGCGATTCCCGTCCTTCTCTACGAAGGAACGATTGCTTTATTTGCTACTCAGATTAATCGATTGGTGCCAGAACCCTTCATGGAACAATTCATTATAGAAATGACGTCTGCAGGTGGCATTATGATTTTGGCGCTTGGATTAAATTTATGTGGCTTAACAAAAATAAAAGTCGCCAATTTATTGCCAAGTATATTAGTAGTCACCATCGTTGTAGCTATCCTACACGGCCTTTCCGTTTAAGGCAAATGCTTTTCGGAATTGGATGGCTGAATGGATGTCCACGTACGTTTAGAATGGTAGGCAAGACTTGCTTTATATATACCATCAGCAATCGTTTTTGCCATTTTTAACACAAGGCTTAAGCGGGTATTTTGTAAAACGAAAAATTCCATAAACCCACTCACATTGACGATTCCAGTAATATGAATATGTCCGACTTCAGGAAGTTCTTTGTTCACACCAGCTCCTGGTTTAACCGGTCCATTCCCTAACTGAACGATTCCGACGCTTTTTAATCGTCCAAGACAAGCATCGATTCCAACAATGAACGGATTATGATGCTCGGTGTATATCTTCGCAATTTTTTCTTCTAAATTCATCGCGTGAATGGGGTCGTCTAATGTGCCGTAAACGTAAAAGTGGGGTAGTTTTTTTTCTTCTAATAATGTTCCAATGAGAGGTCCTAATGAATCGCCTGTTGAACGATCAGTACCGATACATACGATAACGATTGGTTGTGGACCTACTCGGGGTAAGAGTGTTAATAAGTGAGAACCAATTTTTAATGAGGCATTTTCTTCATGAAACGGGATTCTCCATAACTTTTCTTTTCGATCAAACAAATTTTTCTTTAGATTCATTGGTTCCACTCCCTTATAATCGTAGTATCAGTATACGGAAAAAAGCTCTAATCTATACGTCTGAGAAGGAAATTTATTTGTTTAAATACCATATTTTGTGCATTTTCTATCTAGCAAAAAAATTTGCTAAAATAAAATGTGAAAGTAGGTGAAAAAATGTCTTTCGTAGAAGAAATGTGGGTGAAACTTTTAAATAAGTTGAAAGATGAGGACATGTGGCTACAAATGGGAGAAACGACATTAAAAATTGTTGGGATTCTTATTTTAACGAGTATCGTTATTCGTGTTGGGAAAACAGCAATTCGAAATATCTTTAAAATTCGTACGCGCGCGCCCCTTCGCATTTCGGAACGTCGGGAAGCGACGATGGTGAAGCTATTAGAAAATGTTTTAACGTATGTGGTTTACTTTATTGCGTTTGTGACCATCTTATCGACGTTAGATTTTGATATTAAAGGTTTATTAGCTGGGGCAGGAATTGTCGGACTAGCAGTTGGTTTTGGTGCCCAAAACTTAGTTCGTGATATTATTAGTGGATTTTTTATCATTTTTGAAGACCAATTTTCCGTAGGGGATTATATTCGAGTCAATGCAGTGGAAGGGTATGTTGAAGAAATTGGCTTACGGACAACGAAAATTAAAAGTTGGACGGGTGAGATGCACATTATCCCTAACGGACTGATTGACCAAGTGACGAATTTTTCGATTCATAACAGTATAGCCGTCGTCGATGTAAGCGTCGCGTACGAAGGAGATATTGAAAAAGCTGAACGCGTCATTGAAGACTTATTAAAAACATTACCGGATAAATACGAAGACTTAGTAAAAACACCAGAATTGTTAGGTGTACAAACCTTAGGAGCTTCTAATGTGGTCTTTCGAGTGGTTGCCGAAACGAAACCAATGAGACATTGGGCAATTGGTCGAGCAATCCGAAAAGAATTGAAGCTTTGCTTAGATCGACATGGAATTGAAATTCCGTTCCCACGTCTTGTTATGTACTCTCGTCACGAAGAAGAAAGTGACCAAGTCAAAAGATCATTAAGCGATTAAGGAGGAAGTATATATGGAACAAAAAGAATTTGGCTTATACGACATTGTCGAAATGAAAAAGCCTCACCCTTGTGGAACGAATCGCTGGAAAATCATTCGTATGGGAATGGATATCCGAATTAAATGTCAAGGTTGTGACCATAGTGTACTTCTTCCACGTAAAGAATTTGTTCGTAAAATGAAAAAAGTTCTCGAGAAGCATGAAGAATAGCTTCGTGCTTCTCTTTTTTATTCGTCTTGTCTTTTTATTTATTCCTTTCTATAATTGGAAGGGATTGATTTATAAGAAATCATCATCTCGTTTGAAGACTGAATGAGATTGATCATAGAAGTTCTATTGTGCCGATACGGGACGGAAGAACGGAAAAAAGAGGAGTGACAAAAATGGGCTTAACTGCCGGTATTGTTGGATTACCTAACGTAGGGAAATCTACGTTATTTAATGCAATTACAAAAGCAGGAGCAGAATCTGCGAACTATCCTTTCTGTACCATTGATCCTAACGTAGGTGTGGTGGAAGTTCCAGACCATCGACTAAACAAATTAACAGAACTTGTTCAACCGAAAAAAACGGTTCCGACAACGTTCGAATTTACAGATATAGCCGGAATTGTCAAAGGAGCAAGTAAAGGAGAAGGTCTTGGCAATAAATTCCTTTCTCACATCCGTCAAGTAGATGCGATTTGTCATGTTGTTCGTTGCTTTGCTGATAGTGACATTACCCATGTGGCTGGAAAAGTGGATCCGATTGCAGATATTGAAACGATTAACTTAGAGCTTATTTTAGCGGACTTAGAAACAGTTGATAAACGTATTGGCCGTGTTGAAAAAATGGCCAAGTCCAAAGATAAAAATGCTATGGCTGAATACGAAGTACTCGTAAAATTAAAAGAAACGTTTGAAGCAAATAAACCAGCACGTACGATTGAATTTACCGATGAACAAATGAAAATTGTCAAAGGGCTACACCTTTTAACCATTAAACCGGTGTTATATGTAGCCAACGTCGGTGAAGAAGATGTCGCAGATCCATCTGCCAATCCGTTTGTTCAACAAGTACGCGAATTTGCTCAACAAGACAATGCCGAAGTGATTGTTGTTTGCGCGAAAATAGAAGCGGAAATTGCAGAACTTGACGATGAAGAAAAGGCGATGTTCCTGCAAGAGCTGGGGATTGAAGAGTCAGGTCTAGACCAATTAATTCGTGCAGCCTATAATTTACTCGGTTTAGCTACTTATTTCACAGCAGGTGTACAAGAAGTTCGGGCGTGGACGTTCCGCAAAGGCATGAAAGCACCAGAATGTGCGGGAATTATTCATTCAGACTTTGAACGCGGATTTATCCGTGCTGAAACAGTTTCTTATGATGATTTAGTCAGTGCCGGTTCAATGGCAGCTGCACGGGAAGCTGGAAAAGTTCGTCTCGAAGGAAAAGATTACGAAGTGCAAGATGGAGACATTATCCACTTCCGCTTTAACGTTTAATGATCACTTTAAAGATTTGCTCGTATGGGCAAATCTTTTTATATTTTAGGCTATGTTAAGTTCATTGTTGATTTTTAGCAAGTTATTCACACGGCGGCGACTCCAGCAGGAACAAGAAGCCAGGAAAGACCCTTACTTGAGCGTAATGAGGGAAGCGGCTTACGGCTTGCCCGCGGAAAGCGCCCGCCACAAGCGACATGTATAGGTATCAACAATATCGTTTAACAGAGCCATATTTTATAAACAGACGAAATCGAATGTTGCCAACATTGACAGTCTATGCTATAATTACAACTTGTGAGTAATGTACACATTGCTCCTTGCCCTAATAATGGGCCGTATAGACCATAAGGAGGTGACAATAAGATGAGAAAGTACGAATTAATGTACATTATCCGCCCAAACGTCGATGAAGAAGGTAAAAAAGCAGTTGTTGAACGCTTTGACAACATCTTAACTTCTAACGGTGCGGAAATCATCGAATCTAAAGAGTGGGGTAAACGTCGTCTAGCTTACGAAATCAAAGACTTCCGTGAAGGTATCTACCACATCGTAAAAGTGAAGTCTGAACCTGCAGCGGTTCAAGAGTTTGACCGTCTTGCGAAAATCAGCGACGACATTATCCGTCACATCGTTGTAAAAGAAGAAGAATAATCGTTGATGGAATAAAACAATCTATGTTTCATGTGAAACATAGATAGGTGAGGAGTTGATTCTGATGTTGAACCGCGTCATCCTTGTCGGTCGATTAACCCGTGATCCTGAATTACGTTATACTCCTAACGGGGTACCTGTAGCAACGTTCACCCTTGCAGTTAATCGTTCGTATACGAATCAACAAGGGGAACGGGAAGCGGATTTTATAAATTGCGTTGTTTGGCGCCGACCAGCAGAAAACGTAGCGAACTTCTTAAAAAAAGGAAGTTTAGCTGGCGTAGATGGCCGTATTCAAACACGCAGCTATGAAGCACAAGATGGTCGACGTGTTTACGTCACGGAAGTGTTAGCTGAAAGCGTTCAATTTTTAGAACCGAAAAGTGCTAATCGTGGCGGAGACAGCGGTTTCTATGGCGGTGACCAAAGAGGACAAGAATATCCTTACAGCCAGAATCAGAATCAACGCAATCCTAATGAAGGAATTTCACCAATGGAAGATGATCCTTTCGCAGATGGCGGTCAAACGATCGACATCTCCGACGACGATCTTCCATTCTAATGAATACGAAATAACGAACGGTTAATATAAAAATCCTTACAGAAGGAGGTCGAAAACGATGGCAGGACGTAGAGGCGGACGTAAACGTCGTAAAGTGTGCTACTTCACAGCAAACGGTATCACACACATCGACTACAAAGATGTAGATCTTCTTAAAAAGTTCATCTCTGAACGCGGAAAAATCCTTCCACGTCGTGTGACAGGAACTAGCGCGAAATATCAACGTATGTTAACTCGTGCAATCAAACGTGCTCGTCAAATGGCACTTCTTCCATACGTTGCAGAAGACAAATAAAAAGAAAACAGTGAGCTTAGCCTCACTGTTTTTTTTTATGTATAAAAATGGGTTCCTTAAAATTTAGTAAATTTTAAGATTTCATTATAAAAAAATGATGAAAAATGTCGAAATAATAATTAGGTACTGATATAGAACTAAAAACGCTATATGGGAACGTATCAACATTGGAAGAAAGTGCAGGTGGGAAAAACGTGTTTAAAATGAAGTCAATCAAGACGAAAATGATCCTGGTAACGACAGTAATTTTTGCTGTTTCCTTTCTTGTTCTGAATGTGCTTGTCACATGGCAACTTATGAAAAAGACCGAAGAAAATGTTGGTTCGCAAGCGATGGGGATTGTTCGCCAATTAAACGGTTCGGTCGTGTATTTCCTTGAGCAGTATGGAAAAAGCTTAGAACAATTAACGTTCTCGGATGATTTAAAAAATTTTGGTGACGTGATTCTTGCGGAAGGTATTGAAAGTGAAGCGTTTAAAGAACCTCATGAAGAAATTCACGAAGCGTTTAATAACTACATTAGTTTGTATGACGATACATCTTCCATTTACTTTGCATCAACCAACAAATATTTAAAAATTATTCCGTACGTATCCTTACCAGATGATTTTGATCCAACCAGTCGTGGATGGTATCAAGCAGCAATGGAAGACACAACAAAGGTGGTTTGGAGCCAGCCTTACATTGATGCTGCAACCAACAATTTTGTCATCACCGCTTCCAAAGCGGTAATAGTGAACGGAAAAGTCGTCGGTGTACTCGGTGTCGATATTAACCTATCAAAACTAACAAAGCGAATTTCCAACACGGATATCGGCTATAAGGGCTACCCGTTCATTTTCTCAAATGAAGGATTGGCCATTGTTCATCCAACGGAACAAGGTCAAGATATGAAGCAATATGACTTTGTTAAGGAAATGTATGAGAATAACCAGCCTTCTGGAGAAATTCGCTATAAATATGACGGCCAGAAAAAGATTTTAGTATATGATACAGTTTCAACCACAGGATGGAAAGTCGGAGCAGCTTACAATGTAGATAATTTAATGACAGTTGCTTATCAAGTGCAAGCCATCATTTGGGTGATTGCTGGTCTAACCCTTGTAGGAGTAATAGTTATTATTTTCTACGCTTCCTCACGAATGGTAAAACCAATTGTTCAATTAAAAGAAGTCATGGGTAAAGTGGCCGAAGGGGACTTAACGGTTCATGCCAACATTCAATCGAAAGATGAAATCGGTGAACTGGCCGAGCAGCTCAATGAAACGATTGTTGGTGTTCGGAATATGATTTCTGTTGTTAACGAATCAGTTACTAACGTTCGTGAATCTGCAGAATCGTTAAGTGCAGTTTCTGAAGAAACAAGTGCATCCAGTCAAGAAATGGCTTCTGCCGTTAATGAAATCGCCCAAGGTGCATCTCGTTCAGCAGCCGATGCCGAAAATGCGAACCAGCAATCGATCCACTTAAGTGAACAAATTAACGAGATTCATAACAAAGCAGGTTTGATGTCTGAAATCGCTGAAAAAGCAGATGAAGTAAATGAACATGGAAAAACGCAAGTTCAGCAACTCAAAGATTCGTTTGAAGTAACGAACCAATTCTTACAATCAATGGAAACGGTTATTTTAGATCTTGGTGAAAAAGTCAAAACGATTGAAACAGTGATGGAAACAATTACAGACATCTCCTCTCAAACCAATTTATTAGCATTAAATGCTAGTATCGAGGCCGCAAGAGCGGGTGAACACGG
This sequence comes from Bacillus sp. (in: firmicutes), assembly GCA_017656295.1. Taxonomy (NCBI): domain Bacteria; kingdom Bacillati; phylum Bacillota; class Bacilli; order Caryophanales; family Bacillaceae; genus Bacillus; species Bacillus sp. (in: firmicutes). The sequence goes on from JACDOC010000001.1 coordinate 27,816, forward strand.
TAAAGGCTTTGCGGTAGTCGCAGAGGAAGTGCGTAAACTTGCCGAACAATCGGTAAAAGCGACAGATCAAGTAAAAGCAACCATCGTAGATATTCAAAATGGTTCGAAACGTGCTGTTGAAGAAATGCTAAAAACAAAAGAAACGTTCTCACAACAGTCTGAAGTTGTCGTACAAACGAACAACACGTTTACTCAAATTTCCGATTTAATGAACGAAATGAAAGATTCGATTATGGCCGTTTACAATGAAATTCAAAACGTGACAATGAGTAAAGATGAAGTGGTGAACGTTATTCAAGGGATGGCAGCGGTGGCTGAAGAAACGGCAGCTGCTTGCGAACAAGTGAGCGCTTCAACAGAAGAACAATTACGTGCCATCCTATCGGTCACTGAATCTGCTGAGCGCTTAACTCATTTAAGCCAAGAACTGCAAGTTGCGGTAAACCGTTTTAAAACAGAAATGCACTTAAATGAAACGGAAGAAGCATAAGCTACTTTCGTAACAACTTAATCTTAATAAAATTGCTAGAGCTGTCTTCTAAAAAGGAGGGCAGCTCTATTTTTATTAGTTGACGGAGTCCAACGACTTCCAAATCAGTTGCCGAAAAGTTGAACGAAGGAAAAATTATCGATAAAATGGAATAAGGAATTTATACATAATCTTGCAGAGTCTCCTGATTTCTCATCAGGAATATGTGTAATAAGAGGTGCATAAACGTTGCGACAAACAAGAGCTATTACGGAAGGAGCAGTGATGCTCGCTGTTTTTACCATATTACTTTTAATTACTCTCTATTTTCCGATTTTATCATTGATTTCTACGTTCTTTTTGCCACTTCCGTTTTTCCTATATAACGTACGCCATTCGGAAAAAAATTCATTGCCATTTTTTCTAGCGGCTCTCGTTCTTTCGTTTATTGTGGGGAACGTCGTTGGCATTTCTCTTGCGTTCACTTACGGGGCTGTTGGATGGACAATGGGCTGGCTCGTGAAAAAAAAGGAAAGTTGGAATACGACTTTACTTGTGTCTAGTCTTGTTTTTGCATTAAGTACCGTAATTCAATATGCAATTGCTGTTACAGTCTTCCAATTTGACTTCATCAAAGAAACGATGACCCTTGTTCGTTCGTCATATGAACAATCTATTCAGTTATTAAAAAGGTTAGGACAACAGCCACCAGCTGACATGATGAATCAAATCAATGACATGTTAGAGCTTATTCAAACGTTAATACCAAGCTTTATCGTGATGGCATCAATTATGGCAGTGTTTTTCATTCAACTCATCTTATTTCCAATCGTACGACGTTTTCAAGTGGAAGTACCAAAGCGTACTCCGTTTCGGAATATTCAAATGCCCAAAAATATTTTGTGGTACTATTTAGTGACATTAGTGCTAACATTAGTCTTAAACCCTGAAAAAGGAACGACCATGTTTTGGGTATTATTTAATTTAGCGACCATTTTTGGGTTACTTTTATTTATTCAAGGCTGCTCGTTCCTACTTTATTATCGATATCAAAAGAAATTACCGACGGTGTTTTCTTTCATTTTTGTGTTATTCGCATTACTTTTTCTTCCACTAGTTCGCTTATTAGGTATAATTGATTTAGGTTTTGACTTGAGAAAACGAATTCAAACAAAAGCATAGATTGAATAAAGTTTTTAGGAGCTGAAATCATGCCTGCGAAGGAAAATAACCGAGTGATACGATATCCCATTTACGGATTAATGATCGTTTCACTCCTTTTTGTCATCATCGTCGCTTTCCAATTCTGGTGGGCGAGTGTAATTGGATTACTTGTGTTTGGGGCTTTATTTTATCTCGTCTTTTATTTCGAGCAAAAATCCCATTTAGAAACCGAGCAATATATTTCTACGTTATCATACCGGGTGAAGCGTGTGGGTGAAGAGGCATTAATGGAAATGCCCATTGGAATTATGCTAATTAATGATGATTATTACATTGAATGGACGAATCCGTTTATGGCCTCTTGTTTTAATGAAGAAACGGTGATTGGACGCTCTTTATATGATGTTGCCGATATGCTCATCCCGCTTATTAAACAAGAAATTGATACGGAAGTTATTACACTAAATGAGCGTAAATATAAAGTCATTTTAAAACTTGAAGAAAAGCTCCTTTATTTCTTTGACGTAACCGAACAAGAGGAAATCGAAAAGCTGTATAAGGATAATCGAACGGCTATTGGCATTATTTATTTAGATAATTATGATGAACTAACGCAAGGCATGGACGATCAAACAAGAAGTAGTCTAAACAGCTTAGTCACTTCTCTATTAAATAAATGGGCTCATGATAACGGCATCTTTATTAAACGCATCTCTTCGGAACGCTTTATTGCCGTCCTTAACGAAAAAATATTGCACATACTGGAAAAAGAGAAATTTTCAATCTTAGACGACATCCGGGAAACGACATCCAAGCAAAACGTCCCACTCACCCTTAGCATCGGAATTGGTGCTGGTGTCCCTTCATTGCCAGAACTAGGTTCCCTAGCTCAATCGAGTTTAGATTTAGCTTTAGGGCGTGGTGGAGACCAAGTGGCTATTAAGCAACCAAATGGTAAGGTGAAATTTTACGGTGGGAAAACCAATCCAATGGAAAAAAGGACAAGGGTCCGTGCTCGAGTCATCTCCCATGCCTTAAGAGAATTAATTTTAGAAGCTGATAAAGTCATGGTCATGGGACACAAATTCCCGGATATGGACGCGATTGGTTCTGCAATGGGTGTTCGAAAAATAGCAGAAATGAACCAACGGGAAGGTTATATCGTTTTAAATTTTACGGAAATCGATACGAGTGTGCGCCGATTAATGGAGGAAGTGAAACAACATCCAGAGCTTTATTCTCGCTTTATCACACCAGAAGAAGCATTGGAAATGGCTACAGAGGATACGCTCCTCATTGTTGTGGATACCCATAAACCATCATTAGTCATAGAAGAACGTTTAGTAAACAAGACGGAAAACGTAGTCGTGATTGACCATCATCGTCGAGGAGAAGAGTTTATTTTGAATCCATTGCTCGTCTATATGGAGCCATATGCTTCATCTACGGCCGAACTCGTAACCGAACTATTGGAATACCAACCGAAAAATGAAAAAATATCCATGCTCGAAGCTACTTCCTTGCTTGCGGGAATTATCGTTGATACGAAAAGCTTTACACTACGTACCGGCTCGAGAACATTTGATGCTGCTTCTTACTTACGAGCGCAAGGGGCCGACACCGTGCTTGTTCAAAAGTTTTTAAAAGAAGATATTGAGACGTATGTTACCCGTGCGAAATTAATTGAAGCCGCCCAATTTTATCAGCCGGGAATTGTCATATCAGTGGCACCGGATGATGAAATTTATAATCCGGTTATTATTGCCCAAGCCGCCGATACCCTCCTCACGATGAACGGTGTCAACGCTTCATTTGTTATTTCTAAGCGTTCGGAAGACGTTGTTGGGATTAGTGCCCGTTCATTAGGGGATGTGAACGTTCAAGTGATTATGGAAGCGCTCGATGGGGGCGGACATTTGACAAATGCCGCTACCCAGTTGCAAGATGTAACTATTGAAGAAGCTTTAGCTCGCTTACAAGAGGCCATTGATCATTATTTTGAAGGGGGTAACGAAGAATGAAAGTCATTTTCTTAAAAGATGTTAAAGGGAAAGGAAAAAAAGGTGAAGTAAAAAACGTTGCGGACGGATACGCTCAAAACTTTTTAATAAAAAATGGTTATGCAATCGAAGCGACTCCATCTAACTTAAAGACATTAGAAGCGCAAAAAAGAAAAGAACAAAAGATGGCCCAACAAGAATTAGAAGAAGCGAAAAAATTAAAAGAAACACTCGAAAACATCACGGTAGAAATTTCGGCAAAAGCAGGTGATGGCGGTCGTTTATTTGGTTCTGTTACAAGTAAACAAATCGCAGAGGAATTAAAAGCCTCTCATAATATTAAAATTGATAAGCGTAAAATTGAATTAAATGATGCTATTCGTGCCCTTGGCTTTACAAAAGTACCGGTCAAGTTACATTCAGAAGTAACGGCTACGTTGACCGTACATGTAAAAGAACAAAACTAAAATTGCCAATCCTCTTTCTCTTAGAACATGATAAAATAATATATAAAAAGAAATGTGATCTGGTTTTTTACCGATCACATTTTTTATAGTCCTTCTAATGGAGGTTCGAACAGATGAGTGATTTATTCGCCGATCGTCTACCTCCGCATAACATTGAAGCGGAGCAGGCTGTACTCGGTGCTATTTTTTTGGAGCCATCGTCTTTAACCCTTGCATCCGAAATTTTAATACCTGAAGATTTTTACCGTAACGCCCATCAAAAAATTTTCTCGGTTATGTTAAAACTAGCCGATGAAGGAAAGGCCATAGACTTAGTCACCGTTACCGAAGAATTGTCTGCATCCAAACAAATTGAAGACGTCGGTGGTGTTTCGTATTTAAGTGAATTAGCGGCATCGGTACCGACAGCTGCGAATATTGAATATTACGCCAAAATCGTTGAAGAAAAATCGTTGTTACGTCGTTTAATTCGAACAGCCACCAATATTGCCCAGGAAGGTTACACACGGGAAGACGAAGTCGAAGAACTGCTTAGCGAAGCAGAAAAAAGTATTATGGAAGTGGCTCAACGAAAAAATTCTGGCTCCTTCCATAATATTAAAGACGTTCTCGTTCGAACATACGATAATATTGAAATGCTGCATAACCGCAAAGGTGATGTAACGGGGATTCCAACCGGCTTTACCGAGCTTGATCGAATGACAGCTGGTTTTCAGCGGAGCGATTTAATTATTGTTGCTGCACGTCCATCGGTTGGTAAAACGGCTTTTGCCTTAAACATTGCTCAAAACGTAGCAACGAAAACGGGGGAAAATGTAGCGATTTTTAGTTTAGAGATGGGTGCGGAACAACTGGTCATGCGTATGCTTTGTGCAGAAGGAAATATAAACGCACAAAATTTACGTACAGGATCGCTAACTGATGAAGATTGGCGGAAGTTAACGATGGCGATGGGAAGTTTATCGAATGCAGGGATTTTTATAGATGATACGCCAGGGATACGAATTAGTGAAATTCGCTCGAAATGTCGCCGGTTAAAACAAGAACATGGACTAGGTATGGTGTTAATCGATTACTTGCAGCTCATCCAAGGAAGTGGACGCGTAAAAGAAAACCGTCAACAAGAAGTATCCGAAATTTCGCGTTCCTTAAAAGCACTTGCGCGTGAACTGGAAGTGCCGGTCATTGCTTTGTCCCAGCTTTCCCGTGGAGTAGAACAGCGACAAGACAAGCGGCCGATGATGTCTGATATTCGTGAGTCAGGAAGTATTGAGCAGGATGCGGATATTGTCGCCTTTTTATACCGCGATGACTATTATGATAAAGAGACGGAGAATAAAAATATTATTGAAATCATTATTGCGAAACAACGGAACGGTCCTGTAGGAACAGTTCAATTGGCGTTCGTAAAAGAGTACAATAAATTCGTTAATTTAGAACGTCGATTTGACGAAGCGGATATCCCGCCTGGTGCTTAATCATATTTTTTACACAAAAAACCAATCCTATGTATCGTATAGGGTTGGTTTTTTGTTTTATAAGGATTTAGGCCTTTTCTTCATGTATTACCTTTATTCAAGGAGATATTCAAGAAAAAGTGACATTTTTTACGAACATAATCTAAGTTATTTCAATATATTGTTCGTGTTTTTATTGACGTTCCCTTTCGAACACTGGTAAAATGAATATGTTTGAATGTTGTTTGTGAGAGCCAAACCTTGGAGGTGTACATAAATGTCATCAGTAGTAGTTGTAGGAACTCAATGGGGCGACGAAGGAAAAGGAAAAATTACTGATTTCTTATCCGAAAACGCCGAAGTGATTGCTCGTTATCAAGGTGGAAATAACGCAGGCCATACGATTCGGTTTAACGGAGAAACATATAAATTACATTTAATTCCTTCCGGGATTTTTTATTCGGATAAAATTTGTGTAATAGGAAATGGGATGGTCGTTGACCCGAAAGCACTAGTGAAAGAATTACAATATTTACATGAAAAAGGTATTTCAACAGACAACTTACGCATTAGCAATCGGGCGCATGTTATTTTACCGTACCATATAAAACTGGACGAAGTCGAAGAAGAACGGAAAGGTGCGAATAAAATCGGGACAACAAAAAAAGGGATTGGTCCGGCTTATATGGATAAAGCGGCTCGTGTAGGAATTCGTATCGCTGACCTTCTTGACCGTGAAGTGTTTGAAGAGAAATTAGCACGTAACTTAAAAGAAAAAAACCGTTTATTAGAACGGTTCTATGAAACAGAAGGCTTTACGCTTGAAGAAATTTTAGACGAATATTATGAGTACGGACAGCAATTTAAGCAATACGTATGTGATACGTCCGTTGTTTTAAACGACGCCCTCGATGAAGGACGTAGAGTTCTTTTTGAAGGGGCTCAAGGGGTTATGCTAGACATCGATCAAGGAACGTATCCATTTGTTACATCGTCCAATCCGGTAGCTGGTGGCGTCACCATTGGTTCAGGTGTTGGTCCAACGAAAATTCAACATGTTGTAGGCGTGTCGAAAGCGTATACGACTCGTGTTGGCGATGGACCGTTCCCGACGGAATTAAATAATGAAATTGGCGACCGTATTCGAGAAGTCGGTCGCGAGTATGGAACAACGACAGGTCGACCTCGTCGTGTCGGTTGGTTTGACAGTGTCGTCGTTCGTCATGCCCGTCGCGTTAGTGGTATTACCGACTTATCGCTTAACTCTTTAGACGTTTTAACAGGCATCGAGACGCTAAAAATTTGTGTGGCGTATCGTTATAAGGGGCAAATCATCGAAGAGTTTCCAGCAAGCTTAAAAGTATTATCCGAATGTGAACCGGTTTACGAAGAGTTACCAGGATGGACAGAAGACATTACAGGCTGTAAGACGTTAGACGAACTACCGGCGAATGCCCGCCATTATGTTGAACGTGTTTCCCAATTAACAGGCATACCGTTATCGATTTTCTCTGTAGGTCCTGACCGTTCACAAACAAATGTTGTTCGTAGTGTTTGGGCTCAACGATAAAAAAGCACCGTCTACCTTTCGTTGAATAAGGGTAGTCGGTGTTTCTTTTATTTAGAAGAAATGGCGTTAAACACCTCATCTTTACAAACGATATACAGCAAATCGTTTTCGGTTAATGGGTGTTTAGGGGTTTGGGCAAAATCCATTTTGTCATTGACGGAAACGAGAACTGCTCCGTGCTCGAATAACGATTGGTACGCCTCTTCATATGTCTTCCATTCTTTTTTTGGGTGTAACTCGTGAATATTGCTGCCATAGGTTTTACTTAACAACTGTCGGAATAAACCAGTTGTTCCCGGATGAAGGGTTGCCTTCGCCATTAATAAGGAAATGGAGTCGTTCGATAAGATAAAGTCATCAATTTGAATATGTTTAAATTTCGGTATATGCTTTTCCTCACAAACTTCTACGACGGTATGTATATTTTGCCCATGTTTTTCCGAAAGAGCTTCGACTGCGGAAGCAATTAACAACGATTTTCCGTCCGCTAACAACGGATTATTTATCCGCGTATCTGCAAAAATGGCCACTCGCTTCGCTTTTAAAATATTCGCTTTTAACAACACTTCTTCATCGGACGGATCTCCTTGAATAAAATGGACTTTGTGATGTTCGATGGGGGTTTTAGGTAAGTCGTCGATTAGAACGATTTCTACGTCTGGATCATAGGTTAATACTTCCATAATGGTTTTTTTCGTCCGATTTGACCAGCCGATGTAGATGTAGTGGTTCTCCTTTTTATACATAAGTTTTCCCTCCGTTTTCAATTTTGAGTAAGATGTAAAAGCATCGACGATTTTTCCAATTAAAACCCCAATTAAACCAATACCAAAGACAAATAAAAAAATACCAAGAAGTCTACCAGAGACCGTCGTAGGTGAATAATCGCCATAACCGACGGTAGTTAATGTCGTCATGGTCCACCAAAATCCTTCAAAATATGTTGGAAAGTCCTCCGGTTCTAATACATGAATGAATACCGTACCAATCAGAATGATCAAAAGTGAAAGCAAAAAGATGGATAAAAATTCAAGTTTCATGAGTTTGTTCCAAAGTCGTAAAAAGATCGTCATCTAATTCCCCCCTTTTCTTCATATTATCATGAATTTTTTTAAAGTTATCATTTGGAAACGAAACTCAGGGTACACTTAACTCGTAGAAAGATAGAAAAGAGGAAGAGGAGTTTAGGAATGGCGAACGTAGTTTTAGAGTACCGACGCTTAAAGTGGAACGATGAATATGAGCCATTATATCACTACCCTAACATTGAATTAGAACAAATTTTAGCGAGACGTGAATGTGAGTTTTTTGTAAAAAATGGGGTTACGTACAAACAAGTGTCATCCGCCAAAGAAGGAAACTTATTTGTCATTTATGTACAAATTTACGAGGAATCGGCCCCTGATACGGAAGATTCAGATGCAAGAGAAGGCATTAAATTAGAGATACGGGAGTTAAATGAACGGCAAAACCATCCGCTTATTCAGACGTATCATTTTCATCACCATTTAGACGTGTTAAGCGTGATCGGTTCAGTGTACATTTATGAACAAGGGAAAGAATGGGAACGAGATTCAGCCGAAATCGATGAAGACCGAATGGTGTATATATTATATGTGACCCCGACTGGATACGAGTTAGAGGAGGAATGGTCATGAACAAAACGAAAACGATGTTAGCCGGGGTGATGGCAACGTTAGTGTTAGCTGGGTGTAATGATGAGCAAGCCCTGCCACCGGAATTACAGCAGATTGATTGTGACGATTGGGAGTGGGATGACGAATCAGGAACGTTTTACTGTGATGACGACCATTCATATTATCGGGGGCACTATTATCATGGAGGCAAATTTTATAAGAGTAAATCGTCTCTTAAACAATCTTCAACGTATCAGTCTTATTACAAAGGCTATAAAGCGGGAATTGGAAGCGGGACTAAAGGTGGGTTTGGCGGATAATGGTTCTCACCCCTTTTCAGCAAAAACGTCGTACCTTTTATAAACAAATTCCCTATTTTTGGCCGAATTTATACAACGAAGAATATGCTTTATACGATGTGAAAGTGGAGACGCAAGAGCAAATTGAAAGGATTCGGGATGCTGCTCAGAAGGTATGGTCAATTTTTGCGAAAACAGCTCCTGTTTTAAGACGATTAGAAGACGAGACACTTCTTCAACTAGGGTTTCCAAAAGCAACCGTTCCCTTTTTAAAATTGCACTCTATTCCGATGAATTGTGTTATTGGTCGTTTTGACTTTGTCGTTAACGGTCCTGACATCAAATTACTCGAGTTTAACGCCGATACGCCGACGTTTATTAAGGAAACGTTTTTCGTTAACGGAAAAGTATGTCAGGAATTTGGTGTCCAAAACCCGAATGAAGGCTGTGAGCAACTGCTGGCTCACACCGTTCGAAAAGCGATTCGAATGGCATGGAAACGATTAAAATTGAACCACCCTCCGAAGATTGTGTTTACGTCCCACGATGACCATGAAGAAGATTATTTAACGACTCGATATTTAATGGAAATAGCGAAAGTGGAAGCGAAATATGTGAGCTTATCTGATCTACGGCTGTTACCTCAACAGATCATGGATGGAGAAACGATCGTCCAAGAAGCAGGAGTTTTTACACCGAATGGGGAAAAAATTGATATATTGTATCGCCAAACGTACCCGATTGAGCATCTAATCGATGACCGCGACCCATATACGGGAGAACCTGTCGGACAAATGCTTCTCGAATTCGTCCAAAATAACAAACTGATGATTTTAAATCCTGTTTCTTCGTTTTTACTACAATCAAAGGCAGTGATGGCCTTAATTTGGGGGCTGTACGAAGAGCGACATCCCATTTTTACGGAAAATGAACGAAAAGTCATAGAAACGTATTTTCTACCCACATATTTAGACAAAGACGTATTTGTCGAAGAAGAAATTCCTTTTGTCAAAAAACCAGCTTTTGGACGAGAAGGCGACACAGTGGTTATTTATCTACCGGGCGGAGAGAAATGGATAGAAGATAAGCAAAAAACGTATACCGATTCTCTTCCCGTATTTCAGCAGTACATCCCTTTACCGACCCATACGATTCAAACTGAAAAAGGAGAACAAACGGCTCATATTATGTACGGGTGTTTTATCCTCAACGGACAACCAAGCGCAATTGGCATTCGTGCGGGTGGCCCCATCACCGATAATGCATCGTACTTTTTACCAATAGGTTTTAAATAAAGGCTATGTTATATGTCAGTGTTGATTTTTAGCAAGTTATTCACACGGCGGCGACTCCAGCGGGAACAAGAAGCCGCAAGACCCTTACTTGAGCGTTACGAGGGAAGCGGCTTGCGGCTTGCCCGCGGAAAGCTTCAGCCTGCAGCGAAATGTTTAACAGACATTCATGCCAATTGCCATTGGAACATCGATGAATGAAATAACAGTAAAAGTTATCCACAATTATTTTAGGGTAGAGACTAAATAAAAAAGGAGGAATCATCATGGATGAACTGATTACGTTATCATCATTTGGAAACTTTTTAGCACACGTAGGGGTTGGACTGTTCTTATTGCTGTTAGGAATTATCGTTTTTTCTTTGACGACCAAGTTTTCCGAACGGGAATTAATTAAACAAGGAAACTTAGCGGTGGCTCTCAAACTATGGGGAAAAGGACTAGGATTAGCGATTGTCATTTTTACCGTCTGGGCTAGCAGTGTCAGCTTACTCGATGCATTTATTTGGGGACTTGTCGGTATTGTGACTCAAGTCGTTTCCTACTATATCATCGAATACATCCTTACTCCTAAAACAAACTTAGCGAAAAAAGTAGAAGAAGGAAACACCGCCATCGGTTTCAGTCTATTTTCCGCTAGTATCGCTGTTGGCTTAATCGTCGCTGCCAGCTTAACTTATTAATATTATTAGAACGCTTAGGACATACCCTGAGCGTTCTGTTAATTGAATATAGGAGAAATTGTTAGGAAGTAAATCAAAGGTAAATAGAGGCTATTACTTCGTTCAATAATCGGAAGGATCGTTCAATAAAACAATTTAGAGGATGATTATGTAGTTTACTCGATTTTATTTATATCCGAAAAAATGAGGGGGGACATGATGGAGTTTTATAGATTTGATAAAGAGATTGGTAAGAAAATTTCAAAATTTAATTCAGATTTTATAATGTCGCGTATTATTAAGACTGAAAAACCAGCTCATATTGGGTGTATGTATTTAGAAGCAAACGGTACCATAGGATATCATCAAGCTGTTGTTCCTCAACTACTCCTTATTATGAATGGAGAGGGTTATGTGAGGGGTGAAAAAGAAGAATATTTTAAAGTTCAAGCTGGAGATGCGGTATTTTGGGAGAAAGATGAGTGGCACGAAACAAAATCGAATAGTGGATTAACTGCTATTGTCATTGAAAGTGAAGAATTAAACCCCTCATCTATTATGACTTTAAAGAAATAAATGATATTCAACAAAAGGGTGCATTACATATGTACAGCTTCTTTTTATTCCATAAAAGGCCGCTTTACTTGAATAACAGTAATTTTGTCAACAGTCTAGGACGTTTAGAACATACCCTAGGCGTTTTATTTTTGTTAGCTCTATCGTATCGTTTCGTGACATCACTTAAAATATAAATTGCGTAAAAGCCCTAATGAAAGAAATCTTTATTTATCTATCAAATTTAAAAAAAAATTTAATTTAGGTATTGCATTTCAATAAAATCCTATGATAATATAAAAAACGTTGTCAGGAGATGTCGAAACACGACGAAGCGTTGTGTTAAAAAGCAATGATCCTAAACCAATTTGAGCCATTAGCTCAGTTGGTGGAGCACGAATGAATAAACTACAGAGCGAAACATCGAGCGCACCACTCGAGCCACTCCTTGCGTAAACTTCCTGAGAGTGGGGCGACAAAAATAAGCTCCGAGTTGTACCGCTCGAGCCGCTGCTTGAATAAGCATCCTGAGAGCGGGACACAAAAATATGCATCATCCTAACCAATTTGAGCCATTAGCTCAGTTGGTAGAGCATCTGACTTTTAATCAGAGGGTCGGAGGTTCGAGTCCTCCATGGCTCACCAAGAACATGGCCCGTTGGTCAAGTGGTTAAGACACCGCCCTTTCACGGCGGTAACACGGGTTCGAATCCCGTACGGGTCATCTATCCGAGGCGACGTTTTCGCCTCGGTCATTAAAAATACATAAGGTCCCGTGGTGTAGCGGTTAACATGCCTGCCTGTCACGCAGGAGATCGCGGGTTCGATTCCCGTCGGGACCGCCATTTTTTTTTGCTCTTAAATACATATACAAGCTCGGTAGCTAAGAGCGAAACATCCTTGAATAAGCTGCGAGTTGTACCGCTCGAGCTGCATCTTGAGTAAGCATACTGAGAGCGGGGCGAAGGAATTAAAAAGCAGCTATTAATTTAGGATTAGATAATAAATACGGCTCGGTAGCTCAGTCGGTAGAGCAACGAGCATTGCTTCTTTGAAAAAGCTGCGAGTTGTACCGCTCGAGCTGCATCTTGAGTAAGCATACTGAGAGCGGGACACGAAAATCGAGCGCACCGCTCGAACCACTACTTGAAAAAGCTTTCTAAGAGCGGGGCGAGGAATTAAAAAGCAGCTATTAATTTAGGATTAGATAATAAATACGGCTCGGTAGCTCAGTCGGTAGAGCAAAGGACTGAAAATCCTTGTGTCGGCGGTTCGATTCCGTCCCGAGCCATCAGCAACCACCTGTAAAAGCAGGTGGTTTTTTTATTACAAGATAAAAGCTAGCGAAGTTGCCGTATACACAAAATGATTAAACAAATTCATCTAAAGCATGTGAGGCTTGGTAGCTCAGTCGGTGGCGTACGAATGAATAAACGACAGAGCGAAACATCGAGCGCACCACTCGAGCCACTCCTTGCGTAAACTTCCTGAGAGTTCGGCGACAAAAAAGCTGCGAGTTGTACCGCTCGAGCCGCTGCTTGAATAAGCATACTGAGAGCGGGACGAAGAGCAAAAATAATAAGAATGAATGGTATATACAGAGAACCTTAGCGCCACCTGGGACAAAGGTGGCTTTTTTGTTACTCAAAATTAACCCAGCGAAACTGGGGTAGCCATTAATCACATAAAAGCAGAAAGGCTCGGTAGATACAAGCAAGACATTTTCGAAATAGCTCTGAGTTGTACCACTTGATCCGCATGATAAAAATTTTAAAAAATAAAGGAGAGTACATACTTACCATGAATAAAATATGTACTCTCCTTTTACCTTTAATGAGCACTCGTTCGTGGAAGAAAAATTACTTATTACAATACTTTTTCCATATCCAGCATGGGGGAAAATCCAATACGTTCATAGATTCTCCTCCCCTGTGAACTTGCCCATAGTCTAGCCCTTTTTGCTCCCCGCTTTTTTAGCCAAGAACAGACTTCTGTCACCAATTGAGAAGCTAGTCCTTTTCTTCGGTGATTTTTAATTGTATAAACACAAATTACCCAACCAAAAGGGGTTTGTTCTTCACTTAGTGGATTCGCATACTCCATTCTAATAAGTCCCCCTGCACATGCTACAATATTTCCATTCTCATCAACTGCAACCCTGAAACCTAGATTATTCTCTTCACTCTCCTTAAGAAATAAATTTCTAATTTCGTTAATACGTTCTATGTTTGGTTTTGGTATACCATCCTTTTCCCCCATCTCACATGCCATTTTAAACCAATATTCTGCAAGCATTAATAGTTCGTTTTTTGTTGCCCATCTTGTGATATACATTATATATTCCACCCATACATTTATTTTACTTAGATGTTCAATATTCTTTCTATTATTCCTCCCTTATTCAACCATACTTTCCTGTTAACCATCATGAAGATACTAACGGGTTTCGGTTATAAGAGAGAAATAATTAAAAAACAACGTGTGTGTGTGAAAATCAGTTTAAGTAATACTTTTAACGCACAAATTAACGCTGAAAATAAAAATTCTAATGAAAAATTTCCTCCTCTTTTCGACAAAACCTATCTACTAATCTTAAAAAGTGACAAATAATTACAAAATCAGTCATTTTTTGTATCTAATAATACATTTTTGTTACATTACTTTAACAATGCTAATTTTTAAACTATTTTATGATAAAGTATAAAAGGTGAAATTGTTCGAATATTTAACGTTAGGAAACAAGCGACAAAAGTTGCGTTCTTCCGACAGGTACGAGTTGTAGGAGGAAATTGACAATGAATTTACTTAATAGATTAAAAGATATTCACAATAAAATAAAAGTGTCCGTTTCTTCAATTTCTACTAGCTTATTAAAGAAGACAGTGATTACAGCGTTAGCCGTTTCAGCTATTTCGATACATACGGTTTCTGCATCAGAAGAAAACGGAATGTTTGAAACCGTCTATCATGTCTATATGAATGATACATACATTGGGACAGTTTCTGATCAATCTGTCATTAATCAAGTAATTGCCGATAAAATGAGTGAGTACAAAGAGAAATATGGTAATTACGAATTTGAATTAGGAAAAGATGTGACGTACATTCCAGAGTTCGTTTATCGTAAAACAGTCGATAACGAACGAACAGCTGAAAAGCTACGTGAAACATTGTCTGTTGAAACGGAAGCGGTAGCGATTGTAGTCAATGACCAGCCTGCAGTATATGTAAAATCAAAAGAAGACGCGGACAAAGTGTTAGAGCAATTAAAATTATCGTATGTTTCAGCGGAACAATTAAAACTGATTGAAGAACAAAAAGCTTCTAATCAACCACTTCCACTACTAAAAGAAAGCGAATCTCGTATTATTGATGTTCAGATGGTGGAAGATGTCAAATTGGAAACGCAAATGGTTGAACCTAGCCAACTCATGTCTGTTGAAGATACGGTAAACTACTTGAAAAAAGGGACGCTTGAAGAGAAAAAATATGTTGTCCAAGAAGGCGAAGTGCTTGGTTCCATCGCATCAAAGCATAATCTTTCATTAAAACAACTCCTTGCACTCAACCCTGGAGTAACGGAAGATACGCTGCTTCAAATCGGTCAAGAACTTAATGTAACTGTATATGAACCTCTTGTTCATATCGTCGTTCAAAAAGAAGTAAACAAAAAAGAAACGATTCCTTATAAAAAAGAAGTCATTGAAGATAAATCTCTTTTCAAGGGAGAAACACGCGTTAAGCAAGAAGGTCAAAACGGTGAACGATCCGTTACTTATGTAATAACCGAAACGAACGGCATTCAAACAAGTAAACAAATAAAAGAAGATAAAATTTTAAAAGAACCAGTTAATCATATTGTCATTAAAGGAACAAAAGTGATTCCTTCCCGAGGTACTGGAAATTTTGCTTGGCCAACCGTTGGTGGTTATATTTCTAGTAAACAAGGGTATCGTTGGGGCAAATTCCATAAAGGAATTGACATTGCTCGACCAAGCAACTACACCATCAAAGCGGCTGATAACGGAGTCGTTACATTTGCCGGCTGGGACGGAGGTTACGGAAAGAAAATTGTGATTAACCACAAAAATGGGTTTAAGACGGTATACGCGCACTTAAGCACAATTAATGTATCCGTTGGTCAAACCGTCTCTAAAGGTCAAAAAATAGGAGTCATGGGATCTACAGGAAACTCTACGGGAACCCATCTCCATTTCGAAGTGTATAAAAATGGAGTGCTACAAAACCCATTAAACTATTTACATTAATAAAAAAGGCCATTTAAAGGAATTTCCCCTTTAAATGGCCTTTCCCCTTTTTTTAATGGCTATGTTATATTTTATTGTTGATTTTAAGCAAGTTGTTCACATAAAGTGAAAGGCGGCGACTCCAGCGGGAACAAGAAGCCGCAAGACCCATACTTGAGCGTAGCGAGGGAAGCGGCTTGCGGCTTGCCCGCGGAAAGCGTCCGCCACAAGCGAAATGTATAAATATCAACAGTAACGTTTAACAGACATTCATGCCAATTGCCCTTAGCACATCGATGAATGAAATAACAGTAAAAGTTATCCACAGTTATTTTAGGGTAGAGCCTTTTAAATAGAAAGAAACTAGAGCATAAAAGTTGGACATTCTAACAATTGAAATAAACTTGTAAACATCGAACGGATGAATTCAAAGAAAGAACATGATAAAGTAATTTTAGAAAAGTATGACTTCCCAACGTTATGATTTTAGGCTATGAAATGTCAATAAAATAAAATATAGATAAAGGAGTATAAATGATGGATAAAAAGATTTTAGTTGTTGATGATGAAAAACCAATTGCCGAAATATTACAGTTTAATTTACAGAAAGAAGGATACGAAGTACATTGTGCCTTCGATGGGGACGAAGCATTACAAATGGTAGAAGAAATTAAACCAGACCTTATTTTATTAGATATTATGCTTCCCAACCGCGATGGCATGGAAGTGTGCCGAGAAGTGCGAAAAAAATATGAAATGCCGATTATTATGTTGACTGCTAAAGACTCGGAAATTGACAAAGTACTTGGTTTAGAACTAGGGGCTGACGACTATGTAACGAAACCGTTCAGCACACGCGAATTAATCGCCCGGGTCAAAGCGAATTTACGTCGACATCAGCAATCAGCGACGAAAGAGGAAGACAAAGATCAAAATGAAATTACGGTAGGTTCACTCGTCATTCATCCGAATGCGTACATGGTGACAAAACGAGGAGAAACGATTGAATTAACGCATCGTGAATTCGAATTGCTTCATTATTTAGCGAAACATATCGGACAAGTCATGACACGTGAACATTTGTTGCAAACGGTATGGGGTTATGATTATTATGGGGACGTTCGGACCGTCGATGTGACGATTCGACGTTTACGGGAAAAAATTGAAGATAATCCAAGCCATCCAACTTGGATTGTTACACGAAGAGGAGTTGGCTATTACTTACGCAACCCTGAGCAGGAGTAACGCCATGAAAAAAGTAGGTTTTTTTCGTTCCATTCATTTAAAATTTGTATTAATTTATGTATTGCTTATTTTAATTGCAATGCAAATTATTAGTGTTTATTTCGTTCGTGAATTAGAGGACAAATTGGTCACGAACTTTAAAAATTCCGTTCTAGAACGTGTGAATTTACTTGAATATAACCTACGTGAGGAAATGTTACGTGAACGAAAAGAAGGGGACCCTCCGTTATCGGAAGAGATTCGAAATATTTTAATCGATTTTGTGGCGACGGATATTCCGGAAGTTCGTGTCATTGATAACAGAAGTAAAATTATTGGAACATCCGATATTAATAACCAAGGAATCGTTGGTCAACGGACAACAGAAGTCATTGTTAAGCGGACATTAGCTGTCGGTAATGTCGAAGAAGAAATTTTAATTGACAAACAGACCGGGCATCGCATTTGGGTGTTAACCACTCCCATAAAAGCCGAAGGAGAAGTGCTAGGGGCGATCTACTTAATTGCGAGAATTGAGAACGTCTTCGATCAAATGAATGAAATTAACGAAATATTTGCTACGGGGACAGCGATTGCCCTCGCTATTACAGCGGTGTTAGGGGTCTTATTAGCACAAACCATTACCCGTCCTATTTCTGATATGCGTAAACAAGCGATTGAAATGGGGAAAGGGAATTTTTCAAGGAAAGTTAAAGTATACGGATACGATGAAATTGGACAGCTTGCTGTCTCGTTTAATAACTTAACGAAAAAGCTTCAAGAAGCACAAGCAACAACAGAGGGGGAACGGAGAAAACTGTCCTCCGTTTTGTCTTATATGACCGATGGTGTCATTGCTACTGATCGGAAAGGTCGTGTCATCTTAATTAACGAGCCAGCTGCTAAAATGCTGAATGTTTCACGTGAAACAGTGTTATCGTATCCCATTGTTAAATTGCTTGGACTTGAAGGCAAGTACACATTTGAAGATTTATTAGAAGAGCGAGATTCAATCATTCTTGATTATAGTACACCGGAAGATCCTTATATTTTACGGGCAAACTTTTCTATTATTCAAAAAGAGACTGGATTTGTAAATGGATTAATTACGGTTTTACACGATATTACCGAACAGGAGAAAATTGATCGAGAACGCCGAGAGTTCGTCGCCAATGTATCCCATGAATTAAGGACTCCGTTAACAACGATGAGAAGCTATCTAGAAGCATTAGCTGAAGGTGCTTGGAGAGATGAAGAAATTGCTCCACGCTTCTTAGAAGTTACCCAAAATGAAACTGAGCGGATGATTCGATTAGTAAACGATTTATTGCAACTATCCAAAATGGATAGTAAGGACTACCGGTTAAATAAAGATTGGGTCGACTTCACACAATTTTTCCATCGAATTATTGACCGGTTCGAACTCACAAAAGAACGACATATAACGTTTAAACGAGAGCTTCCAAACAAAGCAATGTTTGTAGAAATTGATGAAGATAAAATTACGCAGGTCATTGACAATATTATTAGTAATGCGTTGAAATATTCTCCTGAGGGTGGTCAAATTACCTTCAAGGTAAAGGAATTAGAGCATTTTCTTGAAGTGAGCATTTCCGATGAAGGAATGGGCATACCAAAGGAAAACTTAGAGAAAATTTTTGAACGTTTTTACCGTGTAGACAAGGCGCGTTCACGTAAAATGGGCGGAACAGGTCTAGGACTAGCCATTGCGAAAGAAATGGTCGTTGCACACGGTGGACAAATTTGGGCGACGAGTGTGGAAGGCGAAGGAACAACGATTTACTTCACTCTTCCATATGACCGTACACAAGAGGATGATTGGTCATGAGATATGAAACGATAAAGTCAGTAATTTTGACCATTTTGGCGTTGTTAAGCATTGTGTTAACGTATAATTTATGGACGTATCAACCGGCTTACGATACGATTGACAATAATTACATTCACGAAATTTCGATCAGTGAAAAACGGGACATTTCTGACGTCGTTCGGCCAACGTTATTACTTTTTCATAAATATGGCTATCATTATGGAACGGTCCAACCGAATGTTATCGAAAAGTTCATTCAGATGATGAAAAAATGGGACTTATATGATTGGCAAGACCTTTCGGAAGAACTGAATTCGAGTGAATTTTTTTCGCTTGTGCATGGAGATCAACGAATCGAAATCGTTTTTCCTGATATTGTTCCTTTTGACGTATTTAATTCCGTTATTAGTATCGACGATGACTCTTTGAGCAATTCTTCTTTTGATCGTTTAATCATTGAAATGAACGAATCAAATAAGCATGAAGCGGACGTCTATTTTGTGAATTACGAGAAGCGACTTGTCATTGAAGCTCATCTGGAATCGCCACTTTCCTATCCGTTTCTAGCAAGTACGTGGGAGAAAGCAGAAGATTATACTCGTTATTTTGACTATGACGTCCAAGGCATTCGGAAATTATTTTTACCGCAAGATGCCCTTAAATTTTCGGTCATTAAGTATTATACGTATGTCATTAATCCTGATAAGTTTAAGTTAGCGCTTTTTAGCGACCCTAGCTTTGTAACGAAAGATTTATTAGATCAAGGAGATCAGTACACAGATGGAACGAGTATGATGAATGTCGATTATCAACGAAGCCTTATTACTTATGTGAATCCAGCCAATAATCGGGTGTCTTTCTCTATGTTAAAAAATGGGGATTTGTTACAACAAACGATTGATTTTATTAATGATCATGGTGGATGGACGGATGATTATCTTTACTTTGGGATGAGTCCCGCTGAACAAAAAGTATCGTTCCGCTTATTTATTGATGGGTTTCCGGTGTTTAATGAAGAAGGAATGGCCGAAATTGTGGAGTTTTGGGGAAATAATGAAATATACAAATACGTTCGCCCGTTTTATACTCTCAATTTACCGTTAACCGCTGAGCATATCACGTTACCGTCTGGATATGAGATGTTAGACCAACTCGTTAATCGACCTGATTTTGAACTCGAATATTTAGAAGACGTGACGATTGGGTATAAAATGTATCGAGATCCGCAAACACCGAAAGTTCTCATCTTTGAACCTTCATGGTACTATCGGTATGGCGGTTCGTGGCTCCGCTTGACGTCTGATGAGGAGGTAACGAATCGTGGACTGGAGTAAAACGAAGACGATCTTTATTATCGTTTTCTTTATTTTAGATATCTTTTTATTTGTTCAGTTTCTTGATAAGCGACATGCCAGTCAATTGAATATGACAAAAGATGCGTCCATTGAAGAAAAATTAAAAGACAATGGCATTCAATACGTCGAGCTCCCAAGTGAAAACACGAAAGGAAAGTATTTGACAGCGAAATCAAAAAATTTTTCGGATGTCAATTTGGAAGAATTACCAAATCAATCGATTACCATTCAAAACGGGACCACTCTTCTATCTATTTTTGACGAACCGATTTCAGTAAAGGAAAACATGGAGCAAGAAATGATTCATACGTTTTTAAAAACGTATGTTTATCAAGGAGGGCAATACCGGTTTTGGAAGTGGGATCAGGAACAAAATCGCCTCATCTTATACCAGGAATATAATCAAAAATTGTTTTTTAAAAACGTCAATGGACGTTTAATAGTAAATTTAAATGATCAAAATCAAATCATTGGGTACGAACAAACATTGCTCGAAGACATACAAGAACTCGCCAATGAAAACATTTTGCCAGCTATTCGGGCCATTGAAACGATTCATCAACAAGGATTAATAAAAGCCGATAGTAAAATAACCAAGGTTGAACTCGGGTACTATACGTTAGTACAATTAACAGAGTCACAAGTATTAACCCCAACATGGCACTTTGTGATTGAACAAGGAGATACGAAAAAAGTAGAAGATATTTTTGTTAATGCAATTGAAGGACAAGTGTTCCAAGTATCGGAAAAACAGGGGATAATGGAGTGAACAGCATGTCGATACGATTTAGTGTACTAGCTAGTGGGAGTACAGGAAATGCAATATACGTGGAAACCGAAGAGCATGCTTTTTTAGTCGATGCTGGACTAAGCGGAAAGCAAATGGAAGGACTATTTCAAAAAATTGACCGAAAGATTGACCAATTAACAGGCATTTTAGTGACGCACGAACATAGTGATCACATTAAAGGACTAGGCGTGATAGCGCGAAAGTATCGCCTACCGATATACGCCAATGAAAAAACGTGGAAGGCGATGGACGGGTTAATTGGAGAAATACCGATCGAACAAAAATTCGTGTTTGAAATGGAATCTGTTCGTTCGTTTGGTTCACTCGATATCGAGTCATTTGGCGTGTCGCACGATGCGGTCGAGCCGATGTTTTATATTTTCCACCATGGTGGAAAAAAGCTCGTTCTGATTACGGACACGGGATATGTGAGCGACCGAATGAAAGGAACGATTAAAAATGCAGATGTGTTTATTTTTGAAAGCAACCATGATGTAGATATGCTTCGGATGGGTCGATATCCGTGGAGCGTGAAGCGGCGTATTTTAAGCGATGTCGGTCACGTTTCTAATGAAGATGCAGCTTTGGCGATGAGTGAAGTCATTGGTGACAAGACAAAGCACATTTATTTAGCGCATTTAAGCCAAGATAACAATATGAAAGATTTAGCCCGCATGAGTGTCAGCCAAGTGTTAGCTCAGAAAGGATTTGTAGTTGGTGAACAATTTTCTTTACATGATACGGACCCGAAAATACCGACTCCTCTCGTAGCAGTCTAATTTCATAGATTCATAGATTATAGCTCATCCTGTTTCATGTTCATTTCTTTGTTTACGTTTGTTCATAGAAATTTCATTTTTTCGGATTATAATCAAACCAGAAAGGTAAAATAAGGGATAGCAGTCGTTCGGATAAAGGAGTGGTGTGAAATGGGATATTACGATGACCATTATCAAGGCCGTAATAATGAAACAAAAAGCCGAAAAGGTGGCTATCTTCTCGCTAGTTTTGTTGGTGTTTTATTAGGGGCGATGCTTGTTATTGTCGCTCTCCCACAACTTGTAGACTTAGATGTTCTCCCATATCAATTAGATGAGCAGTCGCAACAAACGGAAAACGGATCCAATATTCCGGTTCAACAATTTTCCTATGATATAACGTCCGATGTGACTAAAGCGGTCGAAAAAACGAGTGCGGCCGTTGTCGGTATCACGAATATTCAATCCGCTAATTTTTGGTCGATTGGTGATCAACAAGAAGCGGGAACTGGTTCGGGTGTGATTTATAAAAAAGCGGGTGGAAAAGCGTATATCGTTACCAACTATCATGTGATTGAAGGCGCGGACCAACTTGAAGTAACGTTAGAAGACGGGACAAAAATTCCGGCGGTCATTCGCGGTGGTGATATTTGGACGGATTTAGCCGTTCTTGAAGTGGACGGCAGTCAAATCGAGACGGTCGCGGAATTCGGAAATTCTGATTTACTGAAACCAGGGGAGCCGGTCATGGCCATTGGGAACCCGCTTGGCTTAGAGTTTAGCGGCTCTGTTACGCAAGGAATCATCTCTGGTTTAGAGCGAACCATTCCGGTGGATTTAAACGGTGACGGCTATGAAGATTGGCAAGCGGAAGTAATCCAAACCGATGCCGCCATTAACCCCGGAAATAGCGGTGGGGCGTTAGTGAACATTGCCGGTCAAGTCGTTGGTATTAACTCCATGAAAATTGCCCAATCCGCTGTCGAAGGAATTGGCTTCGCGATACCAATTAATACGGCTATTCCGGTTATCGAAGACTTAGAACGATACGGAGAGGTCAAACGCCCAGCGATGGGAGTCACCCTACGGAACGTAAACGAAATTTCTGCGTACCATCAACAGGAAACGCTCAAATTACCGAAAGATGTGACAGAAGGTGTCGTCATTGAGCGAATCGTACCAAATTCACCAGCTGAGCATGCAGGTTTACAAGAGCTGGATGTCATCGTAGAACTTGATGGCGAAAAAATCGACAACATCTTAGATTTACGTAAGCATCTTTACATTGAAAAAGAAGTCGGAGACGAGATGAAGGTCAAATTTTACCGAAATGGAAAACTTCAAGAAACGACGATTAAGCTAACGGATGAATCTTCACTATAATCGTGGATAACTATCCGAGCAGGAGAGTATATGGACTTTCCTGCTTTTTTTCATAATGATAAGATAACTTGTGGATAAAAATATTGCTTAGAGTAAAATACGCCAAAACGAAAGGAGATCAACGATGATTTTTACGTGCAAAGAACATGTCGAACTTGCCTTAGATGTCATTGTTGACGAATACGAAACGGCACCACATTTAACAGAGCTTCCTGAGGAAAAAAAGTTATCAACAACCTGTGAATATTGTGAGAATCACGCTGAATATATGGTGGCGAACTAATATTCCCACACAATATGTGGATACGTTATGTGGATATGTGGATAACTACTGTGGATATATTGTTCGTAAATTGTTCGTAAATTGTTTGTAAAGTGAGGATGAGCTGTGAATATTTCCATCATCTCTGTCGGAAAACTAAAAGAAAAATATTTAAAACAAGGAATTAACGAATATACGAAGCGTCTGTCGGCCTACGCCAAAGTGGACATCATCGAAGTGCCTGACGAAAAAGCACCTGAACAACTGAGCGAAACAGAAGTGGAGATCGTTAAAAAGAAAGAAGGAGAGCGCATTTTAGCCAAAATCCATTCAGATACATATGTCATTGCTCTGGCCATTGAAGGAAAAATGAAATCATCGGAAGAACTTGCCGAATCCTTAGACAAACTAGCCACCTACGGCAAAAGTAAAATAGCTTTTGTCATCGGTGGCTCGCTTGGCCTTCACAAAGACGTTATGCAACGAGCGAACGAAGCTCTCTCCTTTAGCAAAATGACCTTCCCCCACCAACTCATGCGTCTCATCTTGCTGGAGCAAATTTACCGTGCGTTCCGGATTAATCGGGGGGAACCGTATCACAAATAGATGCGGTCTTAAACTGTTCATATCATGTAAAAAACAAAAAGATAAGAGAATTCTTTTGGCAATCTATTGAAGACTACCTGAGTAGTATTGAAACCTTTATAAAGAAACATAGTAAGTTTTCTTCGCTTCATACTAATTTTGCATACTTTTTTAAAAGTAAATATGTTCTAAATAAACCCAAGCAGATATTCTATAGTAGAAATATCGTCTTGGGTTTATTAGTTGTAATCTATTAGATTGTTATAGTGGTACCGTCAAACTTTGTAAGGGAGAATCCCTCGAATGTCTCATTATAAGTGGCCCTGTAATCTCGTAGGATTCCAATAGCTACCGATTCTCCAAGTTGTAAACCATTGATACCACTGGTACGATAGTGAATACCAGCTGCGTTCCGTCCATTCGCAATATTATAGGCAAATTTATTCAATTCACCACCAACAGTGAGAGGCGGTCCTTGAAATGATTCTAAGGACAGCCCGTCGCTGCTTGCTACGACAGGATCAGGAATAACGAATGATTCGTCAAAGAACGCCTTAAGCATTGTTACCATCGCCCCAATAAAAGTCGCGTGGCCGGCAGGATAGGATGGATGTGTCGGACAGCCTTCTGCATAAGCCTGAGGAAGCAGGTATGTGCAAAATTTGTCAAAAGTTCTTGATACTGCCTCTGATTCTAGCACTTCTTTATTAATATCATAGTTAACATTCCCCATCAATTGGTTGTGAATACGTCCGCCAAATTCCTCCGGACGAAGACGACGGTGGACAAGCCATTTTTGAAACCAGGCTGCTTCTAAGGCCGGACGGGCTGCTCTTGTCACAAAATCTAAAAAATGAGGCGGCCCAAAGGTTGAAAAGCCGACCTGTGTATCAGAACTGAGATAAGGATTAGCTGGGTCCCATGACTGACTACCAAAACTGAGAAGAATTAAACAAGCGGTTAACCCACTTTCTACAGATAAATCGTTGTGAACATATTCGCCTAAGTCTCGTCCATTTCGAATGTATCGAGGTGTAGAATCGTAAACGTTGGATCTAAGTGGTGGAGAGCCATTCTGAACAGCTAACCATTCATTATATGAGGTTAAATGGTCATCCCCAGCTATCGTTGTACGATAGCGTTGGACAATCTTTGTCGATACATAAGGGATGTCCTTCCAAAGAAATTGTGAAATGTATGGTCCTACCAATGCTCCAGGGAGATTGTCTCGAAATAAAGTCCCAGGAGTAACTTTACCATCGAACTTAGGCCCTCGAAAATCAGATAAGCTAGATAGTTCATTTGCTGCTGCAATCGTTAAAGGGTTAGTATTATATTCGTTGAAAGGAACATCTCGCGTAAGTGCTTGCCAGTAAAGTTCAACCATTTCACCAGCTATTTCTGCACTATTAAAGGATGGCGGCGGCGGTAGGGGCAATTGGTGACTATCAGGTCCAACTAATTCAAATGCATAAGCCGCTTGTGGATTAACAAGCTTTCTTTCACCGCCAAGTGGGATATTTTCAAAATCATCGGGATTACCAGACTTTAATGCCTTAATATACTTGTTATAAGCATCAAGATCTACCTCGCCGAGGTTATTATGCGGCAACCCTTTTGAAAAATTAGCGATTTTATTTGGAAAATTTATTTCATCTCCGTTACAGCGGTGGCTCAACAATGGAAGCTTTTTATAGAATAATGCTGCACTCTTACGGATTTTAAAAGCCTTTCGTCGTCGTTTACAAGGCGACAAAGGCCCTATTAAACAAGCTTTCTTAAATTTCAATAGTTTCACTCCTTTTCTATATGACATTTGATATCATATGTAATAAAGATATAAAGGAGTGGACAAACCGATTAGTCCAATCATATATTTAATAGTGCTTAAATCAACACAGTATACTATAGTAGAAACCAGTTTCTAACGTTTAATCACCTAACGGGTTTTCTCATCGAATATCGTTAGTGTATTGCCTTTCAAAAACTATTTCTAATATCAATTCTTCAGTACCACGATTTTACTTTTGTATAAAACGTTCAATTTTAAAACCCAAGTATATTGTGACTTTGGGGATTAGACCTTCCGCAAGTATTGCAATCAATAGCAGAACATCCTTCCGTGAGGTAAGTATGGATCTAAAGGTGAATTTCCGATAAAGGGAATAGGATAAGAATAATTTAAGGAGAATTAGTTAGGATAAGGCTCCGCTTTCTAGAGAGTGGTTTCCATCGTTTTCTAAAAAGAAAAGCAGCTAAATAAAGATGATTGCCTCTGTCACTCCCTAATAAGAATACATAACATAATTAAATACTGGGAGAAGGAGGTTAAAGCAACGATGGGTTTAAACCAACTATATTGGATTGCCATAGGTGCCGGTTTAGTGCTTCTCGTTGAAACCCTGGGCTGGCTCTATTGGCGTTATTGGGGTGCCGGTTCCATTCGAGATTATGTATCGGAAGAAGAGGAGCCCGATGGGGATTACCGCATTATCCGCAAGATCAATACGCCTGTCCAGCGAATCGCCTTGGTCGAACATCAAGGACAAATGCTGCTCTACGGCAACGGAGATGTGATGTTTGGTACCACTGAGGACGATGATTTGTATGCAGAAGCATTAATTCACGTGCCTATGGTAATAGCCGGGAAAAGAGAGCGGATTCTCATCATTGGTGGCGGTGGGGGAATTACAACAAGGGAGGCGCTACGCTATCCTGATGTGAAGGAAATAACTACTGTTGACGCAGACCCGTTGATGATGGATTTCGGCAAAAATTTAGATGCCCTTGTTAAATTCAATGAAGGATCTTTGAATCACCCAAAAGTGCGTACGGTAGTAGAAGACGGGCGGGTATTCGTTGAAAATACCACGGAAAAGTGGGATGCAATCTTCTTGGATATTCCCGAGCCGAGCAAAGAATGTCCAGCACTCAGTCGCCTTTTTAGTTGGGAATTTTTTAGGCTTCTTAAGGAACGACTGGAACCGGATGGAGTGATTAATGTCTCTTGTCCTTCGTTAGCCAAGATACCTGAGTACTTTTGGAGTGTTCAGGCAACCTTGATGGCTGCAGGATTTTATGTATTGCCGTATCATTTTGATGTCATTGTGGAATATGAAGACGACTATGGATTTTGTATGGCAACAAATAGGCAAGTGTCTATAGAAGATATATCCATACCATTTCCCACCCGCTTCTT
The DNA here is from genome assembly GCA_017656295.1 of Bacillus sp. (in: firmicutes). Classification (NCBI taxonomy): domain Bacteria; kingdom Bacillati; phylum Bacillota; class Bacilli; order Caryophanales; family Bacillaceae; genus Bacillus; species Bacillus sp. (in: firmicutes). Next base: position 55,022 of record JACDOC010000001.1, read on the forward strand.
ATCCCCGGAGAGACTTCGGGATATGTTCCACATTCCTTATAATTATTCCAAGAGGTGGTCGAATTATAGAATTCAAACGGATAGCAACATGGTTCTTGCTAATATTGTGGATGATGCTTGGGCTGATTAATGCAAAAGTAAGTATGACCGTTTCTTTCAATTAAAAAAAAGAGTAATTCCAACTTCTTGAGTGCTCATTGAAAGTTGGATTACTCTCTTTTTTTTATTTGATAAACTTCAGTCTGACTGTTGTAAGTTGCTGAGTAGTTCTTGTCTATAAAATAGGTGCAATTTTAGGTTAGACAGGGTATTTATCTGTGAATGAGCCAAAATTGACAGAACTTTAGGTGAGAATGTAAATAAGGAGAACAGGTTTTTAGGTAGAGTACGATTCGGGACGGATATTTCCCTTTTTTCTAAGAGCAGTGGCTTTTTTGCTGCCAAGTGGAATCCCCAATCTCCGAATGAAGGGACTTCGGTTTGGTAGCTGAGGATATGCAGCCCTGAACCTTTAAGTGTTAATCCGATGCTCCAGAATACTAATGGAGCATACTCCGGCGAATGGGATTGACAGACAAGGATACCGTCTTTGCTTAGAAGGTTTGATAATTGGCCAAAGAACTCTACGGTATATAAGCGGCTTAGTATTTCATCACCTGGATCGGGCAGGTCCACAATTATAACATCATACGGATCCCTTTTTTCTTTTTTGAAATCCTGGATATCTTGCTGATGAATCGCTACGCGTTTCTCATGGAGAGAGCCTTCGTTCAGGGCAACGACCTCCGGTACATTACTGGCCATGTGTAGTATCAATGGATCAAGATCTACTAGGTCAATGTGCTTCACATCAGGGTATTTGAGAATTTCGCGAATGGCAAGCCCATCCCCGCCGCCGACGATAAGGATGCGTTCCCGTTTTTGGACCATGGCTAGCGCCGGATGAACAAGGGCCTCATGATAAAATTGCTCATCCAAAGAACTGAACTGCAGCTGCTTATCCAGATATAGCCTTACATCGCTCGTCTCAAAAATTAACACGTTATCTCCCTCTGTACCGCCATCGTATAGAATACGATGGGAACTGGAGAGCAGATGACGAAGTTCTATCAATTCTTCCGTATTCGCGTCCTTGACCTGATCCCTATGTTGGAGGTCATAAAATACGCTGCGTCCCTTTGTGGGAATGGTGTCCACTCCACTTGCGGCATAAAACTTGTGTAAAGTCAGGCATTCTAATGAGTTGATAATCGCTTGATCCTTGACTGACATAACGTGCGGCGGAAATGTAAACCATGACGTTAGATCATAAGGGAGTGAACGGTTCGGGACATCGATTTTGCTTCCTTCCTCCCAGATCAGGGCTTCCTTTCCAGCCAGGTGAAATCCGCAATCTCCAAACCAAGGTACGTTGACATGGTAGCTAAGCGTGTGAAGGGATTCGCTTTCCAGTGTTTTGGAAATACTCCAATATATCAAAGGAGTATCTTCCGGCGATGAGGACTGGCAAACCAGGATCCCATCATCGCTTAGTTTATTGGTTAATTGGCGAAAAAACTCCTTCGTATAGAATTGGCTCAGTTCCTCCGTTTCCGGATCTGGAAGATCAGCAATGATTACATTAAACGGCTGTTGCTCCGTCCTTAGGAATTCATGAATGTCGCTTTCGTAAATATGAACGCGCTTATCAAACAAGGAGCCTTCGTTAAGTTCAGTGATCTCAGGAGTTTTCTGTGCGGCATAAAGCGTTTCAGGGGATATGGCGACTAGACTGACATGGTTAACCCTTGGGTATTTAAGGACTTCACGTAATGCCAAACCACATTCTTCGCCGATGATCAAAACTCGATTGTGTCGATTAGATAAATGCAGGGCCGGATGAACAAGAGCTTCGTGATAGATCCGTTCATCCAATGAATTCATTTCTAAATGCTCGTTCCAGTACAAGCGTAAATTCTTTGATTCTATTAACAGGACGTCCTGGTATGGACTGGTCCCTTTAAAGATGATTCGGTGAGGACTTTTCAATAATTGCTGCAGTTCAATCAGGTCATATTCATCACCACGATAGGAATCCGGTTGAAGACTATCAATCAACATTATCACCTCGAATGAGTTATTTGCAGCCATTATATGAAGAATTGTTATTAACGTGTGAATGATTCGAACGCAATGATCTAGATGTGCTTGAAATGAATGGAAAAAGCAGTAATCTTTAGATCTAAAGTAAAAGTGGAAAAATAGGAATACAATTTGTAACACTTTTCAGATAATTTAATATAGTAATAGTAACTCTTATACATGCAAGAGACCCTTGCATGTATAGGAGCTACATAGCACCAATTGCCCTTTCCGATAGGTTATCTTAGCCAGGTGAAGGGCAATTTTTTTATGGTTTGGAGCGGTTGTTCAGGTTTTAAAGAATACATCTTTTTTTATTTTTATAGGGAGGTCCAAGCGTATATTTTCTTTCAATTCGAAGGATCGATCCAGCTGCCCTAAATCCACACTTTCTGACGTTGAGCCGGCTTATTTGGAAAAAGTTAATCGTCCTTTGCTTGTTGGGGAAAGAACCAATGTGATAGGATCAAGGAATTTCCGTACTTTGATTGCTGATGGCAAGTATGATGAGGCTTCGGAAATTGCAAGAGCCCAGGTAAAAAAGGGTGCGCAAATTTGCTGAATTTCTTCATAACAAAGTACCAGGGATTCGAATTCCGGATGACGTACGGGCAAGGATGGCAGGCTATGAAGGCGATGAAGCAAGGACACAAGGAATGGAAATAGCTAAGGAACTAGTGGACACAGCCCTACAATTTTTTCGAGGCATATACCTTATTACCCCGTTTATGCGGTATGAAATAACAGCGGAATTGACAAGGTACGTAAGAAATCGAGATTCTCATTCATAAAGAAGGATGAACGGAAGGGAAAGATTACAAATATTTACCATAAAAACATATGTGAAAGCCCGTATAAAACAGAACTCCTAGCTGAGAGAATGATCGAATTCTATGATTGAAATAAAGACTATTAAGTATAGTGATTCTGATTTCAAACTAAAATGATCTACCAAAAAATGTGGTCAAAATAAAGATTGATCGCATTTTTTGTATTTGAAGAAGTAATAAATTTTGGATTAAGGGGTTTAGGTGAACCGTATCATATGTTACTGAGGATTAATCATAGAATTAATTGTAATTCCATTTTAACCTGCTTCAATATTACCTCTTGAACCGCTACTAAATAGGGAGGAGCTATTTTACATATGCACTGGAGAAGAATAGTGATTCATAGCTTGATGTTAATTATTATATTTTTGGTATCTGCCATTATGGTGAATCCGCTAACTGACGGGATTAAAAACGATACAATACGAGTTGTGGTCAAAGAATTCATACGTATTGGATTTACTATCGGAATGTTTTGGTTGTATGCGAGGATGCTCTTAAAAAAATCGAGTGCATATTTTCGTATACATAAACCGTTCAAGACGAGCATAATATGGGTTTTCGTTGGTTTAGCAATGCCACTTACAGTTATTGTATTTTATGTACTTACACAATTCGTCGTTTTTGAAAAGCAAGAACAACTTTCTCTGGAAACTGCGTTATCGATTATCATTGGTGCAATCATTACAGCATTCTCCGCCGGGGTGATCGAAGAACTTTTGTTCCGTGGATATTTGTTTAAGCTGATCGAAGACAAATGGAATGTGGTTAGCGCTGTTTGTGTAACTGCTATCGTGTTCAGTGCTCTTCACTTACTTACGGTAAGTGGGCTACAGTTGGTTGATGTTTGCTTAGTCCTTATCGCTGTCAGCTTGGTTGGTATTATGTTATCGCTTATTGTTTATAAGACAGGGAATGTATGGAATTCAGTCGTGGTGCATATTATTTGGAACTTTTTTATGAACCCAAAAATGGTACAATTTGCTCCGCAGGAAGGCAGAAGCCATTCATCCCTTGTAATGCTCCAGTTTAAATCAGATAGTATTTGGATTACGGGCGGTACTTTTGGTATCGAAGTGGCTCTTCCTGTTGTCGTGCTGTATGTGCTAATAATTGCTGGGCTCGGTTTTTGCAAAACAGGTGTTAGGAATAATTCAATCACTTATTAAAGAAAATGATTTTTGTAGGGTTGTTCCGTAAAAGCTAAAACTCTTGGCTATTTAGTCAAAATTCTATATTTAAAATTCTAAACATGGTCCAAAAATTATTTCCCATTTTTATATTTAATGGTGAACCGTGTCATAAATAAGTTTAATGCCATTAAAAGATGCTGGTATGGAAATCAACATCTTTTTATACGATTATTGGATTTATTTTATTTTCTTGATATCACAACACTGATGGTCTTGGAATATCTCCAAATGGCCACCTGCTTATAGGATTATTGACATATTTACTTTCTTCTCCGGGTGCTGTAGTGACAAGAATAATGTTTCACTTTTACCTCCATCTGAAGCAAGCCATGTTCCTGTTTGATAGTTGCAGATTCTATACCGCCTTAAGAGGTGTTTGTTTAATTATTTGACAACGATTTAGTAAGAAGTATCTGAAAGTACAAGAGTATTATATTTAGGTTAAAAAAGTACTAATTTTAAGCTGTATACGAAAATGTGTACAAGTAAACAATACGTTTACATTTTGTGTACAAAAACGTATACATGAACACAAAGTTGTATACATACTGTTAGAGTTGAATGTATACAACTTTGTATACATGTATACCAAATGAAAACTTGTTTTCTTTTTGAACACAACTAATGTCTCATTGACGCTTATATGAACCTACTTTAACCTATAAATAAAAGATGAAAGTTAGTTTTTGGAACTCATTACTTTTAATTGAAGGGGATGGGGTGATTTGATGAGTATTTCTAGAATTGCAGCGATTGATGTAGGAAATGATTGTGTTAAGGCGTTATTTGGAAAGGCTATTGGAAAGGCTGATTATGAACTATACATTCCCAACGTAATTGCAAGAGACATAGAAGATAGACCTGTAATCGGCATAGAAGATTTAAATGATAAAGATCCATTGGATGGTATTCACATTCGAGTTCACTCACCAGCTTTAAAAGAAAATAATGTGATTTATCGTGTTGGGAATTTAGCAACGAAATCTGATAATGCAAATGAATTAGATCCAGGCAGTAGTAAGTCTGAAGAAGATCAAACATTAGTGATGCTGTTTGCATCTTTGGCATTAGACGCAGCAAGAAACGAAAATTCTGAATTTTTCAAAAAGAATAATAATGTTATTGATGCAAATTATACGCTTGGTACTGGCTTGCCTCTTCGTGAAGTGAAAGAAGGAAAAGATGTAGGATATCGAGCACGGCTATTAAGTTCAGTTCATCAAGTGGAGTTTTTAGTAACCCCGAAATATCAAGGGTTAAAGGTAAATATAAAATTTGACCAAGTAAAGGTATATCCTGAGGGATTTGCTGCCTTTATTAACTTAGTAATGGACAATGATTTAAACATTATAAATAGAGATTTAATAGATAAAAGAATACTTATTCAGGATATTGGTGGATTATCCACTGATATAGCCGTCATCAAAAACCGGAATGTGGACGATGATAAAGCACAGGGTTTTAATATTGGAGTATCTGAATCATTAGAAGCCATCAGAGAAGAAATTAGAACGAAGCATGGGGTAGAATTAGACAGTAGGAGAGATGTCGTTGAAATCATAACGAGGAAAAATGATAGAAATCACATCATGGTAAAAGGCAGCCGGACAAATGTCCATGATATTGTAGATCGAATTCTTTTAGAATTAGCAAAGAAACAATATCGCATCTTACGTAATGTTTGGTCAAAAAATTCCCAAACTGAAATCTGCTATTTTGTAGGTGGCGGATCAATAGTGTTGAAGGATTACATCAAAGCTTTAAATAATAGTTTAGATGGTTACAATATTGAATTTTTCGAAGATGAAAAAGAAAGTATTTGGATGATGGCAAATGCTTATTATAAGTTAATCTCTGAATTTATTAGAAAAAATAATAAAGAACTAAAAGGTAAAGAGGCGGAAAAACAAACAGTAAAAAAATAGGGTGGTTTCATGAATAAAAAGGGTATGACTAGGATTCAAAGGGGGCAGGCAATTACCTTCCGTCTCCCTTCTGACACCCCAGATCACATAATCAAGCAATTGCAAAAGTTGAAGGAAACAGAGAGAAGAAACTTTTCTAGCAAAATAGCAGAGTTTGTTTTGGAAGGGGTAAATAACTCCCTGTCAAAAGAAAAAGAGACGATCACCATTCCTCTTCCAAAACCATTAAATAAAGAACAGCGTAATTGGCTAAAACACTCACATTCAGAAGCATTGTTAGGGAGCATTGTCTATCAATTGTTAGCTGATCCCGTACGTGCGACATCAGTTCTAGCCTCTCTTAATAGCAATGCTTTAGATATTAACGATGCACTTTACCTATTAGAGAATGAAACCATCAATAGAAAAAAAGAACAGTCTACACGCGATTTAGAATTTAATAATCAAAAGGTTATAGACGAACCTAAACAGCCCCCAATGAATAGCCTTGAAGATGAACTTGAAGATGATTTGATGAATTTTGATTGGGACGAAGAGCATTTCTCATCAGTGGAAGAGGATCAGGAGGTTCATGAAGAAGAGGATATAGAAGATCTGCTCGGAGGTTTTCTTGCTCATATGAATAAGTAAACTTTTCCAGGGCAATGATTTATCCGAATTTTAATATAAATCCAGAAGGGGTGTTCACAATGAACGAACAAAGTTTGTTTTCTCAGTACGAATTCGTACGCCAAGGGATTTTACGGACAATTAATGATGTAACGGAAGAGATGGCCAAAGAAATTCCTGGAGGTTTCCCGCATAACATCCTTTGGCAAATCGGTCACGTTTATGTATCTCTCGAACAAATTGTCTTCCACTTTGCAGGTGAACAAGTAAATTTACCTGAAGGATATGCTGAACTATTTTCGAGAGGAACGAGCCCTGCAGATTGGAAAACGGAACCACCTACTTTAGAAACGCTTCGCTTACAACTTTCGGATCAAATGGACCGTTTGAAACAAACGTTTGCTAATCGCTTAGATGAAAAAATTGCTCAACCATTTAAAGCTGGGCCATTGAAACTAGATACGATTGGTGAATTGGTATTATTTTCCTTATTCCATGAAAGTGAGCATGTTGGGGGCATTAAAGGATTAAAAAACGGATTAAAAATTCTCGAAAAAAATAAATAATGATATTTCAGTCACAGTCCTAGTAGGGCTGTGACTGTTTTCATATTATAGACCTTTTAACAATAATGAAAAGGTGTATCTATGAAAAGAGTAGCAAGCCTAAATCAGCTGTTTTATTTTTAGGCTATGATAAATGTCCTTGTTGATTTTTAGCAAGTTATTCACACGGCGGCGACTCCAGCGGGTACAGCAAGCCAGGCAAGAGCCATACTTGAGCGTAGCGAGGGAAGCGGGCTTGCGGCTTGCCCACGGAAAGCGTCTGCCTGCAGCGAAATGTATAAATATCAACAGTATCGTTTAACAGAGCCTATTTTTAAAAAGTAAGCAAAATTACCTTAAAAATACTAATTGATAATTTTTACAAAGGTGCTATTATTTAATTATTCAAAAGATTATTTTATTCACTGGAGTGTGGTCATGCATTTATGAAAATGGTTTCTTTTAATGCATACCGAACAATTGGTATTCCAGGTGTTCACTATATTAAGCCTGAACATATGTTTAAAGAAATAGAAACCATTCGACAAGCGGATATTGTTCTTTTTCCGGAAACGTGGCAAGTACCCGCTCTTGTTTATGGGTTAAAGAAAAAAATTTTTCCAAGTATTGAAACATTACAATTAGGCTTTAGTAAAGCCGAAATGACACGAGCCTTGTGGACAGTTGCTCCAGAACACGTTCCTTATACAGAAATTTTGGCAAATACCCCAAGTAACATCGAATATATTTTAGAAACGTTTCCTTATCCATTTGTCGCTAAAGAAGTTAGAAATTCAATGGGAAAAGGGACATTTTTAATTAAAGAAGAAAAAGATTTTTATGAATATGCGAAACGGAACGAGGTTCTTTACGTTCAAGAATATTTAGAGAATGATGGAAAAGACCTGAGAATATGTGTAGTGGGTAATCAAATTTTTACGTCTTATTGGAGAGTCGGTTTAGAAGGAGAGTTTCTTCATAATGTAGCACAGGGTGGCGAACTTTGCTTTGATTTTATTCCACAAGAAGCATGTGATCTCGTCCTTCAGGTAGCAAACGAGTTAAATATCAATCATGCTGGATTTGATGTCATGGTAAGCGGCGGTAAGTATTATATTCTAGAATTTAATGTTCTTTTTGGTAATCAAGGCATTCATTCAAAAGGTTTATCTGTAGAACAAGCCATTTATAAATATTTATTAAGTGAATTTATGCCACCTTTCCCTACCTCACCAATTACATCAAATAAGATTATTTCTTAGCATGGTAGAAAGCTTTACGTGAGCGGGTAATAGCCATAGTTGAGTTCGCTTTTTATGTATCTTCAACGTAACGATTTAACATATGAAACATCCCAACCATCTACGATAAGATGATTGGGATGTTTTTTTATGATTTACGCTTCTTGAGGGTTATTTGTTATAGGTGCAGATTGTTCATCGTCTTGATTGGTTGTACGAAGCGGAATTTCTTTTAAGAAAATTGTCGTGATGAAGGCTAAAGCAACTACACCCGCACCCGTTAAAAATACACCTGTTAAGGAAACATTCAGTGCTTCTTTTAACAGCTGAATAAATTGATCAAAGAACGGGGCAAATTCAGCTGGAAGTGACGTCCGAATATTATCAAGCAGTTGTGTGTTCATTAAAATTTGAGGATCTTGTAATTGGTTCATATTTACGTCCATGTTCGGAGCTGCTTGTGAAATGTTGGAAAGCTCGGACGCTTGTAATTCTTTCACCATGATATGATTCATGACAGTACCGAAAATGGCGACACCGATCGTACCTCCAATTTGTCGGAACGTTTGCATGGCAGATGTGGCAACCCCTAAATAACGATGACTAACAGCGTTTTGGACAGTAATTTGGAAAGTTGGCATGTTCATTCCTAAGCCAATGCCAATAATAATTAACTGAACGATAAGTCGTGTTAATGATGACTCAACTTCTAGCATCGAATTCAGGAACAAACCGATAATCATGACAACAAAGCCGATTAAAGCGAAAATTTTATATTTGCCTGTTTTGGTAATTAAGTTTCCGACAATTACACTGGAAATAACCATCGCAATGGTCATCACCATTTCGATTAAACCGGATACCGTTGCGGATTCCCCATGGACCCCTTGAACATAAAATGGGACATACATAATGGTTCCAAACATCCCCATACCAAGGAGCATGCCGGCAATATTAGAGACGGTAAATACGCTATTTTTAAAGAGATATAAAGGTAATACAGGACTTTTCGCTTTTTGCTCGACAAAAATGAATAGAATCAATGAGAGGACAGCTGTTGCAAATAGTCCAATGATTTCCACTGACATCCAATCGTATTTTCCCCCGCCCCAAGAAAATCCGAGTAAGAGCGTCATAATGAAAATAGAAAGCAAAATAGAGCCAAGATAATCGACTGGTTCTTTTTCTTTTTTCGCATGAGACGGGTATAGTTTGACAATTAATCCGAAAGCAATCAAACCGATTGGTAAAAATACCCAGAATACCCAATGCCAATCGTAGTTATCAACAATGTATCCACCAAGCGTTGGACCAAATAAGCTTGATAATCCGAAAACAGCTCCCATCATTCCTTGCCAACGGCCACGCTCGCGGGGGGTAAACAAGTCACCAATGGTTGTAATAGCTGCAGACATAATCATTCCAGCACCAAACCCTTGAATACCGCGATAAACAATTAATTGAATAATCGTGTTAGACGTTCCACTTAAAAAGGCACCTAAAGAAAAAACAGCAATACCAATTAAAATGAAGATTTTTCTTCCGTATATATCAGATAGTTTTCCTACGAGCATCGCGGTAATGGTAGCTGTTAACATATAAATGGTGAACACCCAGTCAAAGTATTCCAATCCACCGATTTGGGCAATAATTTTCGGTAAGGCGGTACCGACAATAGTCATGTTCACAGCCGCAAAAAACATAGCCGCCATGACCGCCAGCATTATAATAACTTTTTGGCGATGTTCTAAATGTTCCAATTTTATTCCTCCTCACATGGAATATTCGTTAGTAATCGAGCTTGTTTCACGTGAAACGTTAGCGATTCTTCTTTTTCTAAGTAAGTAAACAACGCATCAATTAAGTATGTTCGCGGTTGTTCTGCTTGTAGTTCGGTTTGTAACAAGTCAAGGGACGATAACATCCGTTGTTTCATTGTTTCATCCTTCAAATGATTAATACGCTCTTGAAGTTCTTCCAAAATAGAGTTTAATGCTTCTACCCGTGATTCAAAAAACACATCTTCTGGTAAAAAGTGACGAACGACCGCCTCAGTCATCACAGGTGTCGGCTCGTTTTGCAAAATGTCTTGAATGATTGTATCTAAACGTTCGGAAATATACGTTGCTACTTGTTTAATGGGTGGGTGGTGTGGTAAGGACATTAGGAATAGTAAATATTCTTTGATCATACCTTGAAGAGAAATGACCAAATCCCATACATACGGTTCAATAACGTTCCCATACGCCGTTAACAGTCGCTCTCTTTGCCAATAAAGAATGTTTGCCCTCATCCGTCGGTGTAACTGTTGGAATTTTTCATTATGTTGTGTCCCAATTTCTTTAAAAACCATCATTAAAAAGTCTTTCCGTTCGAGAAAATCTTCCATTTGTAAGGAGATTTGCTCAATTAACCACTCCCGTTTGGAAGCAAATTGGTGAATATCGACAAAACGAGATTTTTCAAAAAGGATGTGTTGATAATATTCACATACTTCGATAAAGAGTTCTTCTTTTGACGGAAAATATTTATACAACGATCCTTTTGAAATCCCGCATTGTTCTGCAATTTCTTGAACGGATGTGGTGTAATATCCTTTTTGAGAAAAAAGAGAGATGGCTGTTTCAATAATGAGCTGTTTTTTTGGATCCATTTTTTTCACCGCCTTCTGTTAAACACATATGACTAATAGGTCATTTTTTGAACTTATAAGTCATTTTACATAAAAGGAGGTAAGTCGTCAAAGAAAAGTATTTGTAAGAGAGAAATATCAGACTTTTTGTATTTTATATCCAATTGTTCTCGTGATAAAGTATGATAGAAGTACATGAGAATAACAGGGGGGATAAGGGGGATGGGAAATAAATCATCTGCTTGGATGATATTAGTAGCGGCGATGTTATGGGGAACGACAGGAACAGCCCAAACGTTTGCACCAGAGGGAGCTCATCCAGTAGCGATCGGAGCGATTCGTTTAGCGATAGGAGGATTTTCATTACTGCTCGTGTTACTCCTTTCCGGGCAATTTCGTCGGTCTAACTGGCCGCTGAAAAAAACAGGAATTGCCGCTCTTTGTATGGCTTGTTTTCAACCACTCTTCTTTTCTGGGGTTCATTTAACAGGTGTCGCTATAGGGACGGTTGTCGGCATCGGTAGTGCCCCCGTGTTATCAGGATTCATTGAATGGATGTTTTTTCAAAAACGACCGTCCAACAGATGGTGGCTGGCAACTGTCCTCTCGGTTTTAGGATGTGTGTTGTTGTTTAGTCATCAAGGAGCTGTTCGCGTTGATCCGAGCGGAGTCGGGTTAGCAATGGGGGCTGGACTATCCTTTGCCATTTATTCGTCTGTAAACAAGCGATTATTGAATCAGCACTCTCCACTATCGGTCGTAGCGGTTGTGTTTACGCTCAGTGCTGTTTTGTTAAGCCCGCTTCTTTTCGTGTATGACATGTCGTGGATATTCGAGAAACAAGGACTTTTCGTCAGTCTACATTTAGGAATCATGGCGACAAGTGTGGCTTATATTCTTTTTGCCAAGGGATTGCAATCCGTTCCATCTTCAACGGCGGTGACGTTATCTTTAGCCGAACCGCTAACCGCTTCTTTGTTAGGTGTATTTGTTGTCGGTGAACGTCTCTCAGGCTTATCTTGGTTTGGAATAGTTTTGCTTTTATTAGGACTTTCATGGTTAACATTTCCTGTAAGAAGGCGGCGTCCTGTTTCGGTAGATGAGAATACCACCATTTCGTCTCACGATAGAAGATGAATCAGCGGAGGTTGGCAAGTAAATCGACAGAATAGGCAAGTAAAATCCCAATATTGGCAAGTATTTCGATAAAATTGGAAAGTAAACCGCGTCAAACGGAAAATAAACTAGGTTGAAATAGAAAAATATTAGTTCAAAACGACAAAGGAAATAGTTTTTTAGTAAAAGAATATCAAATCAACCATTCTATTTTAATTCTATATCGGTTAATAATAGAAGTAAGAAAAAGGAACAGAAAGAGAGGTTGCACATGGAGCGAATCAACGAAGAAGAATACACCAATCAAGTGTTAAACCTTTGTTTATTGGCTGGGAAAATTATGCTCCAATACGGGGCGGAAACGTATCGTGTGGAAGATACGATGATGCGGATTGCGGCAGCGTTCGGTTTAAAAGAAACGCATAGTTTTGTTACACCGACTGGCATTCTTTTCTCAGTCAATGACGGGCCGACCAAATTAGTCCGCATGATGGAACGCTCGACCGATTTAGAAAAAATCGTATTAGTCAATAGTATTTCCCGTAAGATCGCTGCTGGCAAGCTTTCCTTAGAAGAAGCATCGTTAGCGTTAAAGCATATTGAACTAAAAAAGATGGGATATCCCATTTGGCTCCAAATTGTGGCTGCTTCTATAGCAAGCGGCTGCTTTGTAATTATGTTCCAAGGAGGTTGGAACGACTTTGTTCCGGCGATAATTGCTGGGGGCTTAGGTTTTACGGTCTTTTTGTACGTCCACGAACTGTTAAAAATAAAGTTTGTTGCTGAGTTTATCGCTTCATTTATAATAGGCATTTGTTCGTTTGCTCTTGTATATGTTGGAATCGGACATGAATTAGATAAAGTCATAATCGGTTCGGTTATGCCGCTCGTCCCTGGACTTCTCATTACCAATGCAGTTCGGGATTTAATGGCTGGGCATTTAGTCGCCGGGTTATCGAAAGGAGCAGAGGCTTTTTTAACGGCCTTTGCCATCGGTGCCGGAATTGCGGTGATGTTTTCATTTTTGTAAGGTTGGAGTGAATTTTGGATGATATGGGAGCAGTTAGTGACAAGTTTTATCGCATCTAGTGGCTTTGGCATTATTTTTAATGTTCCAAATCGCTCGTTAATCAAATGTGGATTTGTTGGAATGGTCGGATGGATGATTTATTTTCTCCTTGTCCACTTTTCGTTTGATCCCGTTTTTTCGACATTTATGGCATCGCTCGCAGTAGCGATTTTAAGTCAGCTTTTCGCTAAAGTAGCCAAAATGCCAATGATTATTTTTAGTGTTTCAGGTATTATTCCATTAGTCCCCGGAGGATTAGCATACGATGCAATGCGCCATTTTGTGATCAACGATTACAACGGTGCGATTCAATTGGCCGCGAAAGCTTTTTTAATATCCGGGGCGATTGCCGTCGGGTTGGTCTTTTCAGAAGCGATTAACCAATATTTCCGTAATCGCCAATCTCAATAAATGGAAAGGGAGAACACGATGAAAAAAGCTCGTCCGATTGTCAAAGGAAAATTAGTGGACGAACAGACCCGTTGTATCCATTATCATTCCGAGCGAGATATAATCGCTATCAAATTTAAATGCTGCAAAACGTACTATCCGTGTTATTTTTGCCATGCAGAAGTAGCAGATCACCGGTCATTACGATGGACAAAAGATGAATGGAAAATGAAAGCGATATTGTGTGGAAATTGTGGTAACGAGCTGACCATTCACCAATACATGACTTGTCATTCCCAATGTCCGTATTGCGACGCTTCGTTTAATCCAGGTTGTCAAAATCATTATCATTTGTATTTTGAAATCGATTAGCGTTCTTATATCCGTTGGAAGTGTGTGTCTTTAAAATTGGTTGGATATTTTAAACCATATCCAATGAATCGATCCATTCCAATATGTGCCGACCAAATTAATCCGATATTTAACATGAATGGACTTGATAATATGACTCCTAAAACTAAAAAAACAATCGGAAAACTATAGGTATGAAACAAGTTATAACTAAATGCACCGAATTGATTATTCAACAAATACCCTAACATAGAGAGATCGGGCACCAATAATAAAAGAAAAAACAATAACCAACTAAATTCAAAATAGGAGTACACATAAACACTTAAAATAAAGATAGCCAATCCTTCGATATGTAAAAGTATTTTATTCAAAAACATCTCCCCCTTTGTAACATGAGATGTTCCAATTTTTATTTTCTTCATAAAGGAAACTTTTCCTTTTACAAAAACAAGACGTGTGAAAATGGTAATCCATTCACACGTCTTGTTCGTTTTTTGTATATGATTTTATTTCAATGATTGTGAGTTTCCTAATTTTGAAGAAGAAATGTTGGAAACAGCAGACGGTACGTTTGTTTCTTTAACCGTAAGCTCATATATGCGAAATAATTTTTCGATGGCGTGGTGCCATCCCATTTTTTCCATATGTTTGCGCGCTTTGATGCTCATTTGCGAGCGCAAGGTGTTATTCATCATTTTTTTCACGAGTTGGGGGAAGGTGTCTACCTGTTCTGGTTCGTATAAAAGGCCGGTTTCCCCGTGGCGAACTTGTTCGAGCGTCGGACCACTTTTAGCCGCCACGACTGGTAGACCAGATGCCATTGCTTCTAGCAGAACAAGCCCTACCGTTTCGGTAGTCGAAGGGAACACAAACAGATCGGCAGAGGCGTACGCTTGAGCGAGCTCTTCTCCGTGTAAAAATCCTGTGAACACGGTGTTCGTTCCTTCAAATAATGTCTTCAACTCTTCACGATAAGGTCCGTCGCCAACTATGGCTAACCGCACATCTGGAAGCTCATCCATTACACGACGTAATTCGTGTATTTGCTTCTCACGCGCAAGGCGACCGACAAATAATAAGAGCGGCTGCTCCGGATGACCGTCCGTTAAGCGATCACGCATTTCTTCACTTTTTTTATTTGGATGAAAACGATGGAGGTCAACTCCCCGGTCCCAAATAAAGACGTTTTTAAATTTTCGTTCAGTAAGCTCTTGTAACACGGATTTAGAAGTACATAGATTTATATCGGCACGATTATGAAGAAGACGTAAATAGGTCCACATGAGCGGTTTTAAGAGGGGCATTCGATAATAATCTAAATATTGAGCTAAATTTGTATGGTAAGAGGCAATGGTAGGGATGTTTAATTGCTTTCCGTAATAAATACCGGATATTCCAAGTAAGGCAGGATTCACGACGTGAATGATGTCCGGTTTATATGAGACGAGAAGTTGTTTGACACGAACATTAGGTAAACTGAATTTTTTGGAAGGATAGAAAAAGAACGTACGGGAAGGAATTAAGTCGATGGCGATTCCATTGTATTCTGTGACTCCACCGTCTGGAGCAATCACATGAACTTCATGGCCTTGCTCAAGTAACCAGTCAATCGTCGTACATAATCTGGTAACAATACCGTCCGTTGAAGGTAAAAACGTTTCTGTAACGAACACAATCTTCATGTCAGGAACATCTCCTATTCGTATGATTTTTTACATACCGTTCCCATACCTGACTAAAGGTTACATTCATTTTGATTGTATTAAAAATTTTGTAAAAAAACACTCTTTTTACTAGAATTTAATGGTAAATTAACGATAGGTTAAAATTTTTACAAAATATGAAGAAATAGTAGGGACAATCTCTCGTATGTTGAAAAAACTCCTTACTCTTTAAAAATAAAAATGGAGAACACATCCGCATGGATAAGATGTGTCCCCCTTAATATTTATTGTACGCGATAGACTCGAGCTTCGTAAGGGCGTAAAATGACAGAATGAGTCGCTTCATGCTGAACAACATCATAGTTGTGTAATAATAAGCGGTCAGCATGTAAAGTAAGGGAAGGGTTATGAAACTCGGCTGTTTTTTTGGATAAATTCGCGATAACGACGATTATTTCGTTACCTAACGTTCTTGTATAGGCATAAATTTGTGGATGCTCCTCATTGATTAAATCATAAGTACCGTAGGTAAACACGTCATTTTCTTTTTTCAATCGGATCATTTTTTTATAAAAGTTTAAAATGGACTTTTCGTCTTCTAGTTGTTTTTGGACGTTAATTTCCCGATAATTGTCATTTACTTTCATCCACGGGGTACCGGTCGTAAAACCAGCGTTTGGTTCATCCGACCATTGCATTGGAGTCCGGCTATTATCGCGGGAAGAAGCCCAAATGTATTTCATAATTTTTTCATGCGGAACTCCTTCTTCACGCTTAATCCGATATAAATTTTTGGTTGCGACATCATCATAGTCATCGATCGATGGGAATTGAACGTTTGTCATGCCGATTTCTTGCCCTTGGTAAATAAAAGGTGTTCCTTGCATAAGGAAATACATCGTGCCAAGGGCGGTTGCGCTTTCTCGCCAATACTCTTTATCGTCGCCCCATGTGGAAACGATTCGGGGACGGTCATGGTTTTCAATAAATAGCGCATTCCATCCTTTGTTTTCCAATCCTTTTTGCCATTTCGTTAACACTTTTTTTAACGCAACGACATCAAGTTCCGGATTCGTTTCAGCATCCCATAAGCTGATGTGCTCAAATTGGAAAATCATATTCATTTTTCCTTCTTCTTCTCCAACCCAAAGGGGAGCTTCCTCAATGGTGACCCCGTTTGCTTCTCCGACGGTCATCACATTGTAATTGCCATATGTTTGATCCTTCAATTCTTGTAAATATTCTTGGATTCCTTCTTGGTTCATGTGCATATCGAATGAAGAGACATACCGCTCCCCTTTAGGATTCGGCATATCAGGAAGACCGGGACGCTTCTTTATATGGCTAATCGCATCAATACGGAATCCGTCAATCCCTTTTTTTAACCACCAATTAACCATCTCGTATAACGCATTTCGCACTTCTTCGTTTTCCCAGTTTAAATCCGGCTGCTTAGTAGAAAAGACGTGTAAATAATATTGATTGGTTGCTTTATCGTACTGCCAAGCAGAGCCGCCAAAAATACTTTCCCAGTTGTTCGGTTCTTTGCCGTCTTTTCCATCGCGCCATATATACCAATCTCGTTTTGGGGAGTCTTTAGAAGAACGGGATTCAATAAACCACGGGTGTTCATCACTCGTATGGTTGAGCACGAGGTCAATAATTAATTTCATCCCTCGTAGATGTACTTCCTTTAACAGTTGTTCAAAATCTTCCATTGTTCCGAAGTCTTCCATAATGTCTTGGTAATCGGAAATATCATACCCATTATCATCATTCGGAGATTTATACATCGGGCAAATCCAAATGACGTCAACTCCTAAATCTTTAATATAGTCGAGACGTTGAATGATTCCTTGCAAATCACCGATTCCATCTCCATTTGAGTCTTGGAAACTACGTGGATAGATTTGATAGGCAACCGCTTCTTTCCACCAAACTTTTTTCATTGGCGTTCCCTCCTTTAATAGACTAAATCTATGGGGGATTTCCTCTAGAAATAGTTTCTCTCTACGAAAAGAGAGATAAACTGATTTTGTGAACGATTACAATACATGGTAAGAGACACTTCAAGTGCAATCGTTTGCATATCTATACGTAATCATTTATCAATCATTATATGATCATTCATCTTAACGTAAACTTGTCATATAGTTTAAATTACAGATAGGATATACTATGAATTATGCAATCGTTTGCATACGCCTATTGTAAAATAAACCAGGATAGGAATACAACTATTTTCTCGATATTTTTTGGAAATCAATGTTTGATATAGACATTCACCCATTTGTTAGCCATTGCATATTTTGCAGTTGAAAGCAACGAAAGGGTGAAATGGATGAAAGGAAAAGAATACCGTTACTTTGTAAACGGTAATACAGCGAGAGGGTATTACAATTTGCTTTCTTCTAACATTGAGGGACTACAAGTAATTGTTCTAGAAGCGCCTCCTTACTCCGGTCAGAAGGAGATTTTGCAAGCGATTCGTGATCATTGGCTAAACCAAGGTATGTCAGTCGAATGTATTTTTTCGGCAATGAATCCAAATGAGCTAGTTGGTGTCATTCAACGTGATCAATTAGTTGTTTTTTTAGACGGAACGTTACAAATGAGATTTCCATTACCAGCGGAAAAGATTTCGCGTATATCATTATTTGATGCTTTAGATGAGTCGCATTGGCTAAAATTGGCCCCGAAGTTAGAAGAAATTCATAAAGAAATTGAGGAAAGCTGTTCCCAAGCGTACCGAGCATTTGGAGAAGCGCTAACCATTCATGATGAGTGGGAGGACATCTACATTTCCCATCTCGATTTTGAAGAAGCCAACCGATTAACCGAACAATGGATTCAACGCTTATTTCCTGAACCGAGTCATGAAAAAAAAGGATCGACCGTTCATCGTTTTTTAGGGGCAGCCACACCGTATGGTCCTGTTGACTTTATTCCGAATTTGACGGATGATGTACCGCACCGCTATTACATTAAAGGACGACCAGGATCAGGAAAATCAACGATGTTAAAAAAAGTTGTTTCGTATGCAGAAAAGCTTGGGTATGATGTCGAAGTGTACCATTGCGGGTTAGATCCTTACAGTCTCGATATGGTGATGGTAAGAGAATTAAATTTTACCATTTTTGATAGTACGGCCCCTCATGAATATTTTCCTTCACGAAAAGGAGATGAAATAATCGAATTTTATGGAACAGTGATTGACCCGACCACCGATGAAACGTATAAGGATGAATTAGCTGATATTATTTCAAGGTATAAAGAAAAAATGGATGAAGGAACGAAAAAGTTATGGACGGCAAAAGAAAAATGGGATGAGTGGAAAAACTATATTAAAAAAGTAATTAATACACAAAAAGTAGAAGAAATTCAGCAACAAATTCGTAATCAATGGATTGGATAATCTTAAAAAAGATGGAGCTGGCGATCGTTTCCTATACCAGCTCCATGTTTCATTTATGAAGAAGTAGAGTTTATTGTGGATGCCGACGGTTGTTCGGCATGTTGTTCCAGAAAACGAACGGTTGCGGCAATTAATGTTTTTCCAGCATATAACATTGATCGTTCATCAATGTCAAACTTCGGATGATGATGTGGATACATTGCCCCTACTTCAGGATTACCAGCACCGGTAAAGAAAAAGGTTCCCGGTACCTTTTGTAAATAATAAGCAAAGTCTTCTCCTCCCATACTTGGTTCAAGAGAAACAACGTTTTCGTCTCCAACAATAGAGGAGGCGCACTTAATAAGGAAGTCAGTTTCTTGTTCGTGATTGATTAATGGAGGATATCCTTTTTCATAAAGGAATTCATACGTAGCCCCTGCATGATCACATAGCGATTTTAATAGCGATTCCATTTCGAGAATGATTTGGTCTTGAATCGCTCCGTCAAATGTCCGGACGGTCCCTATAATTGTCGCTTTGTCTGCAATGACGTTGAACGAATTTCCTGCCTGGAATTGTCCAACACTAATGACCGCTTGTGCAAGTGGGTTAATTCGGCGGCTCACAATTTGCTGAAGCATTTGAATATATGATGTACCTAGCATGATTGCATCGACCGTATCGTGAGGGGCAGCTCCGTGACCGCCTTTCCCTTGGATGGCGATTTCAAACTTATCCGCTGCAGCCATCGCTGGGCCTTTACGATACCCAATTTGTCCGACCGGTAATAGGGACCATAAATGGGTTCCGAAAATAACATCCACTCCATCTAAACAACCATCTTCAATCATTGGTTTTGCCCCACCTGGAGCAACTTCCTCGGCAAACTGATGGATTAACACGACGTTTCCTTTTAGTAAGTGGCGATGTTCTTGTAACACTTTTGCGACCGTAAGCAACGTAGCCGTATGGGCATCGTGTCCACACGCATGCATTACTCCAGGTACTTTTGAACGGTACTCGACGTTTTTTTCATCCTGGATTGGAAGAGCATCAAAGTCAGCACGTAAGGCAACCGTTTTTCCAGGATGCTTCCCTTTAATCGTACCGACAACACCTCTTCCTCCGACATTGGTTCGTGTTTCAATTCCTAATCTTTTTAAATAATCCGCGATTTTTTGAGGGGTTTTTTCTTCATGAAACGATAATTCAGGATATTGATGGAAATTCCTACGTAAATCCACCGTTTCAGGGAACAATTCCTCTAATCGTTGGAACAAGGATGAAAGCACAGTCAACCCATCCTCCTCTCATTTGTTTGAAATTATTCAATATTATAACAATCATTTGAAAAAAACACTATGAAAATAGTCAAAAAGTGTTCAAAATTTTGAAACTTTGGAAGTAAACTTTAAAATTTATTGTGTCCTTCTTACAAGTAACCACTTCTTACAAGTGTTTTCCAATCTTAATAAAAGAGTTGAAATTTTTTTTAAATAAAAACGTTTTCAAAAGAAATACCGGGTAGGAATATGTAGGTGAATGTGGTATTGTTTTTACTAATTAGAAAATTTAGAAAGTGGAGGGGTGGAAATGGGAGTAGTTAAACCAACATCTGTGGAAACGTCAAAACAAGAAGTCGTACAACATGGAATTTTTCATCGAATGTTAGACGGTATCGAAAAAGTTGGGAACAAATTGCCCGATCCGATTACGTTATTTATTGCATTTGCCTTCATCGTCATTCTTCTTTCTCATGTAGGAGCATTAGCTGGATGGAAAGCAGTAAACCCGGCCACGAACGAAGAAGTAGCAGTCATCAGCCTGTTAACAACGGAAGGTTTCCAGAAGATTATGACGAACATGGTGAAAAACTTTGCGGAATTTCCTCCTCTTGGACTGGTTCTTGTCACAATGATTGGCGTTGGTGTTGCTGAAGGTGTAGGACTAATAGCCGCTTTATTGAAAAAAATAGTGTTATCGACATCGAAAAAGCTGATTACGTTTGCTATTGTATTTTCTGGCATTTTAGCGAATATGGCGGGGGATGCAGGATTAATTGTTCTTCCTCCTATTGCTGCCCTGGTCTTTTTAAGTGTCGGACGACATCCGATTGCTGGGATGGTCGCTGCATATGCCTCGGTAGCTGGGGGATTTAGTGCCAACCTAATTGTCAACATGCTCGATGCTCTTCTGGCGGGTTTTACTGAATCTGCTGCACGAATTAACGATCCGTCGTATGTAGCGAATCCAGCCATGAACTGGTACTTTTTAGCGGTATCATGTTTTATCATCGTCCCACTTGCTGTTTGGGTAACCGATCGAGTCGTAGAACCACGTCTACCAGCTTATAAAGGAAAACAAGCTTCGTTCCAACCGCTAAAGCCAATAGAGGAGAAAGGGCTTAAGTGGGCTGGTATTGTAACAATTATTTATTTAGTCTTTATTGCTATAACCATTATTCCAGAACAAGCGCCACTTAGAGGAGAAAATGGGGGAATTATCATTTCTCCATTCATGAGTTCCCTCGTTCCGATTATTATGGGGCTTTTCCTCTTTCCAGCGTTAGCGTACGGAATCGTGACAAAAGAAATTCGCTCCGATAAAGATGTTGCTCAAGCGATGGGGAATGCGATGGGAACTATGGGCCTATACATTGTTTTAGCCTTCTTTGCGGCCCAATTTATTACGTATTTTAACTGGAGTAATCTCGGAATCGTTATGTCGATTAAAGGAGCAGATGTATTAAAAGAATTAGGTTTAACCGGTCTTCCTCTATTTATTGGGTTTATTCTTATTTCGGCATTATTAAATATCTTTATTGGTAGTGCCTCAGCGAAATGGGCCATTTTAGGAACCGTTTTTGTCCCGATGTTTATGCAGTTAAATTATAGTCCAGCATTTACGCAAATGGCTTATCGAATTGGTGATTCTATTACCAACCCTATTACGCCAATGTTTGCTTATTTTGCAATTTTGCTCGCACTGGCCCAAAAGTATGATAAAAATATGGGGCTCGGTTCATTAATTGCGGTGATGATTCCTTATTCTGTTGTGTTTGCTATTGGATGGATTGCTTTATTTATTGTTTGGTTTGTGTTTGGACTTCCACTTGGTCCTGGTGCAAGTATCTATATGTAATGTAAGGAGGAGAGCGGTCCAATGGAATGGTTGTCACGCCTCCTCGTTTTCCTTACCATCAGAGAATTGACTTCCCCAATAACCACGATATTTCCTCGTCTTCTTCATAAAAAGCTACGAAAGAATTTTGAAATCTGTCCATCAGGTATAAACATTCAACGAAAAATATGATAAATTATAAAGTAAACTATGAAGAAAAATGAGTGTTAGTGTCCTTTGAGCACGGACAATTGTGTCTGATAGAAAGGCCGAACAAAGGGGACAATAGGAGAAATTACACCTTTTTGGAGGGAAGAAAATGTCAAAAGTATTAGATGAATTTTTACAAGAAAATTTAGAGGACTTAAAAAGCCGTGGACTATACAATGTCATTGACCCTGTTCAAGGCGCCAATGGACCGATCATTACCATTGGAGATAAACAGCTTATCAACTTATCGTCTAATAACTATCTTGGTCTCGCTACGAACGAACGCTTAAAAGAGGTAGCGAAAAAAGCAATTGATTCTCATGGTGTGGGTGCTGGAGCCGTTCGTACAATTAACGGGACGTTAGACTTACACGTGAAATTGGAAGAAAAAATTGCAGAATTTAAAGGAACCGAAGCAGCGATTGCGTATCAATCTGGATTTAACTGTAACATGGCAGCGATTTCAGCCGTTATGGATAAAAATGACGCCATTTTATCCGATGAGTTGAACCATGCGTCAATTATTGATGGTTGTCGCTTGTCGAAGGCAAAAATCATTCGTTTTAACCATTCCGATATGGACGACCTTCGCACCAAAGCGAAAGAAGCAAAAGAGTCTGGTCAATATAAGAAAATAATGGTCATCACAGACGGTGTATTCTCAATGGATGGAGACATCGCCAAACTTCCTGAAATTGTCGAAATTGCTGAGGAGTTTGACTTAATCACGTATGTAGACGATGCCCATGGCTCTGGTGTACTTGGAAAAGGAGCGGGAACAGTCAAGCATTTCGGCTTACAAGACAAAGTAGACTTCCAAATTGGTACGCTTTCTAAAGCGATTGGTGTTGTTGGTGGGTATGTCGCTGGTAAGCAAATGCTTATTGATTGGTTAAAGGTTCGCTCACGTCCGTTCTTGTTCTCGACTGCTTTAACGCCAGCTGATGTCGCTGCTTGTACGGAAGCGATTGATATGTTAATGAATAGTACGGAATTACACGATCGTCTGTGGGAGAACGGAAACTATTTCAAAAAAGGATTAAAGTCGTTAGGGTTTGACATTGGGGAAAGCGAAACGCCAATTACCCCATGTATTATTGGTGAAGAAAAGTTAACGCAACAATTTAGTAAACGATTATACGAAGAAGGTGTATACGCAAAAGCGATCGTTTTCCCAACAGTTCCACGTGGTACAGGACGCGTTCGCAACATGCCAACAGCTGCGCATACAAAGGAAATGTTAGACAAAGCGCTCGAAATCTATGAAAAAGTTGGAAAAGAAATGGGCGTAATTTCATAACGAAGAATCAAAATGGCTCGGCGCCTTTGCCGAGTTTTCTTACATTTTACTCCGTATTTTCGAACTTAACTGACAATTTGGGTGTTGATTAAAAAGGTAGAGGAGGAAAAAATTCATGAAGAAAATTTTAGTCACCGGAGCCCTTGGACAAATTGGAACAGAATTAGTCATGAAGCTTCGCGATGTGTACGGTGACCAAAACGTCGTTGCCACCGATATTCGCCAAGTGGACAATGACGTTGTGAATAGCGGCCCGTTTGAAGTTTTAGATGTAACGGACGCGGATAAAATGTTTGAAGTAGCGAAAAAGTATGAAGTAGATTCCATTATTCATTTAGCGGCCCTGTTATCAGCAACAGCTGAAAAAAATCCGCTCTTAGCATGGAATTTAAATATGGGTGGGCTAGTCAACGCACTTGAAGTGGCACGAGAACTTAAATGTCAATTTTTTACACCAAGTTCAATCGGAGCATTCGGTCCAACGACTCCCAAAGACAATACCCCACAAGATACAATTCAACGTCCGACAACGATGTATGGGGTGAATAAAGTAGCTGGAGAACTTCTTTGTGACTACTATTTCTATAAGTTCGGTGTCGATACACGTGGCTTGCGCTTCCCTGGTTTAATTTCTTACGTAGCACCGCCTGGAGGTGGAACAACCGATTATGCCGTAGAGATTTATTATAAAGCGCTACAAGAAGGAAAGTATACTTCTTACATTGCGAAAGGTACGTACATGGATATGATGTACATGCCAGATGCGTTGAACGCTATTATCGACTTAATGGAAGCCGATGCGTCGAAATTGAAGCACCGGAACTCTTTTAATGTAACCGCGATGAGTTTTGATCCAGAAGAAATTGCAGCGGAAATTAGAAAGCATATTCCTTCCTTTGAATTAGATTACGATGTAGATCCTGTTCGCCAAAGCATTGCGGAAAGCTGGCCAAATTCCATCGATGCTACGTGTGCAAAAGAAGAATGGGGCTTTAAAGCTGAATACGATTTAGCGAAAATGACGGAAGATATGCTAACCAAATTAAGAGAAAAATTATCAGTATAAATAGAGGAGAAGGCATACAAATCAGCAAAGATTTGTGTGCCTTTTTTGTAAAATACTATAAATATTATATAAACATAATAAAAAATTATTCGAAAATATTGAAATAAATCGACAGAAATTTTATAATAAATTTAAAATTAAAACTTTTTATTAATATATTTATTTTTTTAAAACATGTGGTAGGATATAAACGGTTTTATTCATAGTTGTTTGAAAATTTTGATATAACTTAAAAATAAGGAGGATAATCATGCAAACACAACTTTCAGGCAAGCAAGTGTTGGCAGTTGGTTTAATGTTGTTTGCTCTTTTTCTAGGTGCAGGTAATATGATTTTCCCTCCAGCATTAGGGCAAGCAGCTGGATCAAACGTATGGGTTGCCATTGTAGGATTTTTAATTACTGGAGTAGGTCTGCCGTTATTAGGGGTTACCGCTATTGCGTTAACAGGTAGTGACTTAGAAAAATTAGCTTCACGTGTGCACCCAATATTCGGAATTATTTTTACATTTATAGTATATCTTGTCATCGGTCCGTTATTTGCGATTCCGCGCACAGCGACGGTGTCATTCGAAATTGGTGTCACACCGTTTTTATCCGAAGCCGCTAAAGGGGGAAATTTATCCCTATTCTTAACAACAGTCGTGTTCTTTGGGATTACGCTTTGGTTAGCCATGAACCCATCTAAATTAGTAGACCGCGTTGGTAAAATTTTAACACCTATTCTAGTGGTCGTTTTAGCAACGCTCGTCATTAAAGCTATAATCACTCCAATGGGAGAAATCGGAGAACCAGCAGAGGCTTACCAATCTGGAGCTTTCTTTAAAGGATTTATTGAAGGGTATTTAACAATGGACACGCTGGCGTCCTTAGTTTTCGGAATTGTGGTTATTCATGCAATTAAAAATTTTGGTATAAGAGATAACAAAGTGTTAGCGAAGGCAACCATTAAAGCAGGTGCCATTGCAGCAACTGGATTAGCGCTTGTGTATGTATCTTTAGCTTATATAGGGGCAACTTCTATTAATGTGATAGGACAAGCGGATAATGGTGCGGTTATATTATCTGGTTCGGCAACGCACTTATTTGGTTCCATCGGTACAACCATCTTAGCATTAGCGATTACATTTGCGTGTTTAACGACATCCATTGGCCTTGTATCATCTTGTAGTGAATATTTTAGTAAAGTCTTCCCGAAGGTTTCTTATAAAACATTTGTTATCATTTTATCTATCTTTAGCATGATTATTGCTAATGTCGGTTTAACACAATTAATTCAAATTTCGATTCCAGTGCTTTTAATGGTGTATCCGTTAGCGATTGTCATTATGTTCTTATCTTTCTTACCAGAATCTATTTCTGGTCACTCTCCGGTTTACGTGTTTGCTTTAATCGGAGCTGCGGTAGTGAGCATCGTTGATGGACTTGCGTATACATCACTAGATGTATCTGCTCTTCAAGATGTTTTGTCTTTGTTACCATTATATAGCCAAGGGGTCGGCTGGTTAGTACCATCTCTTGTTGGAGCGATCATGGGTTACATCATTGCTCAATTAGGTAATAAACAAAACGGTTCGAATGCATTGAAAAAAGCATCCTAAGCCGACCGATAAAACAAAAGGTGATCACATGAGTGGTCACCTTTTTTGTCATTTCTATATTTATTGTAAAAACAAATTGAAGCCCTTGTCGATATGGAAGTATTTCATTTTTGGTTACATATTCTGAAAAATTCACTTGCCGGTCAAACTATGTTATTTGCCCGATGGCGAAAAGATCAAAAAAATAGAGTGTAAAAACAATTTGTTTCACACTCGACTCGAAACACTAAAAAATGAAATGGGCGACAAGAACAATAATCGGTAAAGTAATGATTGTACGTAATAAGAAAATAATGATGAGATCTTTCATATTTACAGGAACTTTGGAACCAAGTAGCAGTCCGCCGACTTCAGACATATAGATGAGCTGTGTAACAGATAAGCAGGCAATGACGAAGCGCGTTAATTCGCTTTCAATACCAGATCCGATTAACGCTGGTAAAAACATATCCGCAAACCCGATAAGTAACGTTTCTGACGCTTTCGCTGCTTCTGGAATTTGCATGAGTTCAAGTATCGGAATAAACGGTTTACCTAACCAAGCGAAAAAGCTTGTATATTCGGCAATTCCTAACGCAAGCGTACCTAATGCCATAACGATTGGAGCGACACCCATCCACATATCTAAAATATTTTTCGTTCCATCTTGAAGGAATTTTTTCAGGCTATTATTTTTCCTTGCTTGAAGTAACGCTTGTTCGTAGCCGTAACCGATACGAGAATATCCTGCTGGAATGTCCTCGCTAGTTTTATCACCAGGTCGTCCATCCACGTATGTGTCCTGTTTTTTCGATAATGGCGGAATACGTGGAATAATGATGGCTGCTACAAATCCTGCAAGTGTGACGGTTAAATAAAATGGTACGAAATAGCTTTCAAGCCCTACTTCGGAAATGACAACTAAGCTAAAGGTAATTGAAACAACCGAGAAAGTCGTACCAATAATGGCAGCCTCTTTTTTGGTATAATAACCTTCTTCGTATTGTTTACTTGTTAATAAGACACCAATGGTTCCATCCCCAAGCCATGACGCTAAACAGTCAATCGAAGAACGTCCAGGTAGTTTAAAGACCGGACGCATAATTTTTGTAAGAATTGCTCCAAACAGTTCGAGTAGACCAAAATTTAATAACAGCGGAAGAAACATCCCGGCAAATAAAAAGACAGCGAATAAGATTGGAAGTAGTCCTGTGAGTAACAGTCCACCTGTATTTTCAGACCAAATCCATTCTGGCCCCCATTGATATAACGTCATTAATGCAAAAATCGCACCGAGTAGTCGTGCTACCAACCAAACAGGTTTTACATCAAGTAAGGCTTTAAGGAAAGGAGAGTTTTCAATAAACGACGGTTTAAATAATTTTGCGACAATTGTTCCAATAAGTGTCAGAACAATGATATACGTCATGAGAATCGGGATTCGATCACCTAATAATTCTTGCAACGCATTGGATAAAATCGCAATTGGAATGGTAATTCCTCCGTCATGTGGAATCGGAGTCATAAATAAAAAGATACCGAGTAACGAAGGAATCAAAAACCTCAATGAGTCTATCAAACTAAAATTGGCTTGTTTCATTCTACCCATCACCCTTTTCAAAAGAATGTATAAATATAAAGCACGACTAATTTTAATTCAAATAAACCTTTTTGTCTAGGATATTATAAATTATTGTATAAATTTTATTATAAAAACAATTCAAATAACTGAAAACGTTTACAAAAACTATCACACCCCCCTTTTAAGTGTATAAATATCAAATGATTTGTAAGAAATTAAAATCAGAAACCTGTTTAAATTCTGATAATTTTTATTATACAAAAAACTAGTTATGTTGAAAAGAATATAGTTTTCATCAATTATTAGAAAAAAATTTTGGAAATAAGTAGGAATTTTGGTCTATATGTCGAATGAATAAATGACTATGAGAGCTTATATGTATCCGCTTTAAATCTGGGGGTATAGGATAATGCTCGCAAGACCATTGTTACGCTTTATATTACAACTCGTCCTTTCTGTCTTCGGTATCATCCTTTTAGCAAGTTTACCGTATTTTATTCAAGCGACCATATCTGGAGAATATGGATGGAGATATTACGGAGAGGCTATTGTCCAGATTGTCTATTCTTTTATTCACCCGTTACAACAAACCGTAACCATAGGGGATAGCAAACAATTGCTTCTTCCAGTATTGATGGATCGTGTTATTTATTCATTGACCATTTTATTTTGTGCAATAGTTTTCGCATTTTTATTGGCCGTTCTTTTGGCAATCATAAGCATGCTTTTTCCTTACAACATTCGAAAAAAGTTTAGTTTCTTTCTATATTTATTGGAATCACTTCCTGATTTATTAGTGATAGTTTCTATTCAAATGTTTATCGTTTTTATTTTTAAGAAAACAGGGATTTTACTTAGTTCCGTAGCTACGTTAGGAGAACAACAAATATACGTTCTTCCGATTGTTTGTTTGTCCATTTTACCTACCATTATGCTCTACCGACATGTGATGGTTCTTTTGGAAGACGAATGGCGGAAAGACTATGTCACCTTAGCTCATTCTATTGGGTTAAAAAGAGTGGTAATTGTTGTAAAACATATATTTCGAAACGTTGTAGTAAGTTTATTTTTTCAGTCAAAAAAGACGATTTGGTTTATGCTTTCGAACTTGTTTGTCATTGAATATTTCTTTAATTTAGGAGGAATAGCTACATTTTTGAAACAACATTTGCATCCAGTAGTGTTCTCGTATTCTATGATTGCTATCTTTCTTCCAATATTCATCATTTATACATTTGGGGAATGGTGTTTTCGAAAAATGGGGTTGATTAGAATATGAATTCCGTATGGAGACAGCCATTGTTTCTAACTGGGTTCACATTTCTCAGTGGCTTGCTAGTATTAAGTTTTGTTTATTCGTGGATGACGAATGGAGAAATTCCACAAACGAACTTTTTATACGACGCAAATGGAAAGTTAGTGGATGTTTCTCCTTTATCTCCGCATTGGAAGATGCCATTAGGCTCTGATATGTATGGATATAGTATGTTATCTAAAATCATTATAGGAGCAAAGTTTACGATTTTAGGGGCGTTAGCAGTGGCACTTATTCGTGTTGGTTTAGGAATTCCTCTTGGGTTTCTTGTTGGGATTTATGGACAGCGCTACAAACGATGGATAACCGCTTTTGTTGATTCGTTTCATTATGTACCGTTAACGGTGGTCGCCTTTTATTTATTGTTTCCTGTTCTTTGGGAGCCAAGGGAAGGGTTTCAAACAACCTTAATGGAGCGAATTGTCTATGAAGTAATGATCTTATCCTTATTAACCGTTCCAGTTGTAGTTGTATTAGTAGGAAATGAGGCAGAACGGTTGTTACAAGAGGAATTTATCGTTTGCTCGAAGACGCTTGGTGCTTCCACATTTCGAATCATACGAAAGCATTTGATTCCAATGATGAAGGAAAAACTCGTTCTAATTTTTGGTCAACAAGTGATGCAAACGTTAATTATCCTCTCACATTTGGGCTTATTACAATTATTTTTCGGTGGAACGAATGTATCCTATGATCCACTCTTTAAAGATCCACCTCTTTCCATCTCAAATGAATGGTCGGGGCTTATTGGGAGTTCCTTACCGTATTTCAAAACAGCTCCTTGGATGTTGTTTGGCCCTATTGCCTTTTTTGGTCTTACGATGTTGGCCACCGCTTTCATGATGGAAGGGTATGTACGAGCCACAGCCGGATATTCATATTACTTTACGAAAAAGAAAAAGGAAAAAATGATATCTCGCCAAAATGCAGAAACGACAGCTGCTTCATTTCATTTCGAATTGGTCAAGCGCCATTCTTTAAAAGAAAGTAACTAACGTATCATATAAATACTTGGAATAGGAGGACAAACTGTGTATAGAAATATTCAACTGTATCGAAATACGTTACAATTACTTTCAGATGAAGAATTAATTTATGCTTATAAAAAAGCGGTTCGAAACTCGCTATCGATGGAGTTCATATCGCTGCTAAAAAAAGAAATTGAAAACCGTGGAGTGAAAATTAGAGAATTGCAATATACGTAAAAAAGCGTTAAGGGAATACACCTTAACGCTTTTTTTCATTAGGCAAATAGGAAGAGTCCAATCGAAATAATAACTCCACTAATAAACAGGACAATCAGGCAGAAGCCCATAATATCTTTCGCTTTTAATCCGGCAATCGCCAAAGCTGGTAATGCCCAAAACGGTTGAATTAAGTTTGTCCACGCATCTCCCCAAGCCACAGCCATCGCAGTTTTTGCAATGGATAAGTCAAGCGACTGAGCCGCTTCAATCATAATTGGTGCTTGAACAGCCCACTGGCCACCTCCAGAAGGTACAAAGAAGTTGACGATACCAGCACTGATAAACGCAAAGAAATAGAAGGTAACATCATTCGATATATTCACAAAGGCTTCAGACATGACGACCGCTAAACCGGATGCCGTCATCATTCCCATAATTCCAGCATAAAACGGAAATTGAATAATAATACCACTCGCACCTTTCACCGCCTCATTCACAGCTTGAAGAAACCGTTTTGGCGTCCAGTGGAACAAAATACCTAGGAAAAGGAATAAGAAGTTCACAATATTTAAGTTTAAGGAAAAACCGCTTTCAATAAAGTAATAGAAAAGGAAAAAAAGACCTAAAAGTCCGACCAATAACGAAACTAGAAAATTATTTTCTAACCAATTCGCAGGCGTACGCACTTCCTCAACAGTAGCCGCTTGAGTAGACATTCCATCAAGCAAACTTGGATCAATCGTAATTGTTTGATCTTTCTCTGGATGCATAAACCGATTTAATAAAGGAAGAATGAGGAATAATGCCACGACAATGAATAAGTTATACGTAGAGAAGATCGTTTCGTTGGTAGAAATTACACCGATTTGTTCGGCGAATGGATGTCCTTCCGTTGCAATGGATAGAGGAATAGATCCCGAAAATCCTCCGTGCCAGACGATAAATCCACTGTAAGCGCTCGCGATTAATAGTCGATAATCCACGTTTGGAACCCGTTTGGCTAATTCTTTAGCAAACAGGGCCCCAATGACTAACCCAAATCCCCAGTTAATCCAGCTTGCAATCATCGAGACAACCGTGACAAAAATGATGGCTGCACCCGGTGTTCTTGCTCCTCTCGCTAAACCGTTTAACAACGTTCTAAAAAAAGGGCTACTTGCTAGAACGTATCCGGTAATAAGGACAAGTACCATTTGCATGGAGAAGGATAATAAGTTCCAAAATCCATCTCCCCAATACTGAACCATTTGACCGGCAGTACTATCGGTAAAAAGTAATCCAAGTACAAAAACGACAAATGTTAAAAGAACTACAAAAATAAATGGATCTGGTAAATAACGTTGCATGAGGCGATTTGAAAAATGAATTAAGCTTTTCATCTAATTCCCCCTTTGTTTGTCTGTTTTTAAAGCGCTTACATCTTTAAATAAATTCTATTAATATTAGAAAATTCCTTTTATTATGAAAATAAATTTAATAAAAAATTTTCTTGGTGGCGATTTGATTAAGAATTTAGAACAATAATGTTGAAAAGGTGGGGACAAGTAATGGACATCATCAACGAATTAGAACATCGTTTGTATGCTGAACGAAATAAAGAAAATGCCCAGGCGATGGAGAAATACATGAGAAATTTATTTCCCTTTATCGGAATCAAAACCCCTGAACGAAATAAGCTGCTGTCAACTTTTTACCAGGACACCGGTTTATTAAAGAAACCGTTTGATCGTTCGTTTGTCCGAACACTTTGGAAGAAGGAAGAACGAGAATTTCAATACACCGCACTCAATTATATGACCCGTAAGAAGAAAGAGTTGCAACCGGAGGATTTAACATTATGCCATGACTTAATAACGGAAAAATCGTGGTGGGATACCGTCGATCATATCGCGAGCCATTTAGTCGGCACATTGGCCAAAAGGTTCCCGGAAGAGGTGTTACCGACTGTTGACAAGTGGCCAACGGATGACAATATGTGGCTTCGGCGAACGGCAATTATATACCAATTAAAGTATAAAGGGGAGACGGACGAACAACGACTATATGGAAATATTTTAAAAAATGCTACAAATCACGAGTTTTTCATTCAAAAAGCGATTGGATGGGCCCTACGAGAATACTCAAAAACGAACCCTGATTCCGTCAGAGCCTTTATTCAACAGCATCCGTTACCAAAGCTAAGTGTGCGCGAGGGGTCTAAGTACGTGTAGAATGGAAAAGATGAAGGGGACGTGATACAATGACCATATACTGGAATAACAACAAAGAAGGTGACAGTATGATTCGTTGTATCGCATCTGACATGGATGGTACATTAATCAATAGTCGACAAACCATTAGTGAGGCTAATCGAGAGGCAATATTAAAAGCCCAGCAGGAAGGTATTCAAGTCGTCATTGCTACCGGCCGGTCATACGAAGAAGCAAGATACGTGCTACAAGAAGCCGGCATTCATACGCCAATCATTTGTGTCAACGGTGCAGAAGTCCGCGACCAAAATGGAACGGTTGTTCATGTACATAGTCTTGATAAAAAAGATGCTCAAGAAGTTATGAACATCCTAAAAGAAATCGACATTTATTTTGAGTTATATACGAACAAAGGAACGTTTACAGAGAATTACGAAATAGGATTACAAACCGTTATTGATATTTTTACAACGACGAATCCACCGATGCCAGAAGAATTTGTTCGCCAAATGGCCAAAGAGCGATTAGAAAAAGGATTTATTCGTGAAATCGGAAGCTACAGCGACATCATGTCAGATAACGAAATTCACATTTATAAATTTTTAGTGTTTTCAGCTGACAAGGAAAAATTACAGCTGGCTCATCAGCGCTTGCAACCTATTTCGTCGATTGCCATTAGTTCTTCTGGTAGTGAAAACTTAGAAATTACCGATCAGAAAGCGCAAAAAGGAGTCGCACTAAAAAAACTTGTCGAACAACAAGGCATTGCTTTAGAAGAAACGATGGCAATTGGAGACAACTATAACGATGTATCCATGTTTAACATCGTCGGCTACCCGGTCGCGATGGGAAATGCCTTGGATGATATTAAAAAGCAATGCCGTTATGAAACAGTGACAAATGATGAAGACGGTGTTGCCAAAGCAATTGAAATGGCGCTACAGAAAGTAGGAAAATAACGTTTTTATAGAGTACAAGGTGAAAAACCATGAACTGGGCTTTTGTCTTGTTTTTAGTCGTTTTCTTGTTCGATATCATTATTGCTTTTTCCAACCAAAAAACGAAAAATGGCTGTTTTATGAGCATATCTTTCGTGCACTCTTGTTTGGATGGCTAGCGTTAGCTACTTGGACTCAAATAGATACGTTCTACCTGCTGGCAATTGTGAGCTTTGTCATCACCGTTGCCATCCAGTTACAAAGAAAAATAGAAAACAAAAAAAGGGGAGGTTAGTCTCCCCTTAAAATTTTTTTCCAATACCATTCATAATGAGCTGGATCATGATATCAATATCTTTTTCATCATCCCAGTTTTTATCAGGAAATAACACGTTCCGAGCAATTAAATGACCGAAGATAACCGAAAGGATGAATTGAAAAATATACTTTGGCGGTAAATCGATTAGCTGTCCTTTTTCTTGATAGGATTTAATAATATGGAACATTCGATTAGCTAATTGTTTTGACACATGCTGAAAAAACTGATCTTTTAACTCCGGATGGAAGGAGATTTCTTGAACAAATATTTTAAATAGAGGCATGTTGTTTCGCAAAAATTCTTGTCGATTATGAATAATTGCCCGAAGTAAGTCAGTGAACGAGTCAAATTCGGTATCCAACAGCTTATGAATACCACGAGTAACAAAAGGGGCGGCAATTTTGGACATGACCGGTCCGACAATGGCTAACAGCAAGTCTTTCTTAGTTCTATAATGACGGAAAATCGTTCCTTCGGCGACGCCAGCTCTTTTAGCGATTTCGCTTGTTGACGTGGAAGCGAATCCTTTTTCAGAAAAGATCTCAATGGCCGCCTCTAAAATTTTCTTTTGTTTTTCTGTAATCTTTTCTTCGTTTTCTAATATAACGTCCAGCATGTCTTGATATTCTTGCATGGAATAAACTCCTTATATGATCAATTTGTACTTATATTTTACGATATTTTTTTAAGGCAGCAATGTTTAAGAGAATGAAAAGGAATGAAAACCCAGCCAGGACCATTAAATGGATGGATGTATCCCATAAGCTATATCCTCGAATCATCACATCTCGTAAGCTGTTTGCTGCATAATAAAGCGGTGTGCATGGACCGATCCATTGTAACGTCGGATGAATCGTTTCTATATTGAACAGGCCGCTAAAGAAAATTTGTGGCACAACGACAAGAGGGATAAATTGCACCATTTGTAACTCATTTTTGGCAAAAGCGGATAGTAAAATACCAATCGTTAAGGCGGTAAATGACAATAACAAGATGACAAGTAAGACTTGCCAAAACGCTCCTTCCATCATCATATCGAGCACGTAAATGGCGTACCACGAAATCAAGGAAGCTTGAAGAACGGTAAAAATACCGAATCCAAGCACATACCCTATGACAATTTCCCACGCTTTAAGAGGGCTTGCTAATAACCGTTCAAGTGTACCGGACGTCCGTTCGCGTAAAAAGGAAACCCCACTAATTAAAAAGACGAAAAAGAACACGAAAAAGCCTAATAAAACTGGACCAAAATAATCAAACTGCTTCATATCGGCTGAGCCATGTAAAAACTGGACATCAAGTGATAGCTCATCCTTTTTTGGTTGCAGTGTTTTCAACCATTCTTGTACCTCTTGAATAACCGCTCGATTTACGGATGGATCGCTTCCTTCCAGTTTTAAAACAGGGATAGGATTCATAAGCAAGTAAGCATCGATTTCTCTTTCTTGTAGCAACTCTTCAACTTCTTTTTCCGAATCGTACAAGATAAATGTCTCGTTATCTTCTTCAATGAATGGTTCCATGACCGGAACTACACCAATCGTTGGATCAATCTCCCCTTGGTCAAAGACAAGCCATAACATGGTTAAAATAAATATAGGGGCAAAAATTAATAAAGCCAATGTTCGGCGGTCCCGTAAAAACTGTCGTAAAATACGAACCACTAATGCTTTAATTCGCATGAGCCTTCCCTCCTAACATTAAGAACACTTCTTCTATCGAACTGGCCTGGTGATGGTTTTTCATGTTTTCAGGGGAATCATTCGCAAGTAATGAACCGTCTCGAATGAGTCCAAGTCGGTCGCATCGTTCGGCTTCATCCATGACGTGAGTCGTCACAAAAATCGTCGTTCCTTGCTGTTTTAATTGTTGAAACTGCTGCCAAATTTGCTGACGTAATAAGGGGTCAATGCCGACAGTCGGTTCGTCTAAAATTAATAAAGAAGGTTCATGAAGGAGGGCAATCGCTAACGAAAGACGACGCTTCATTCCCCCAGAATACAGGTGAACCGGTTTGTGTAAATGGTCGAGTAAATCAACGGTTTCCATCACCGATTCAATACGCTCCTTTTTTCGTTTACCTTTTAATCCATACAAAGAAGCAAAGAAATCTAGGTTTTCTTTGGCGGTGAGTTCGTTATATAACGCATCCGATTGGGCCATATAACCGATCGAGGTCATCGCTTGTAAAGACGGCATTTTGACTCCATTCATCCACACCGCACCACTATCAGCTTGCTCAAGACCCATCATAATTTTGACGAGTGTTGTTTTTCCTGATCCAGATGGTCCTAACAAGCCATAAATTTCACCAGCCGAAATGGATAATGAAATGTCGCGTAACACGTTCAGCGATCCAAACGACTTCGATAGGTGCTGAATATCGATGAGTTTGGTCATTACAACCACCTTCCGTTTCTTTTGAACATATTTGTGAGTGATTACTCACTTTTATCATACATAATTTATCTTGATTTATGAAGTGAGTAATCACTCATTTTATCAAATTTACTCATAACTTTGGATTTTTTTTCATAATCTAGAGATTTTTTCTCATAAATTTTAAAAAATTTCTCTTATTTGAAAGGATTTTCTCATAAAACTAGCGTTTTCCCTAATTGTTTCTATCTGCAAAAAAACAGGGTGAAAAACGTATCACCCTGTTTTTTTGATCTAACTATGCTCTTGTAACTAAAGGAAATGTCCTTGAATTCAACTCTAATGGCGATACCATTGATAAGACCAAAACCGTTCGTATTGAACCCATCGAAGTCCTTCAGGATCGTTGTTGGCGATTTTTTGTTCAATATCAGCTAAGATCCATGCTGTTTGCGATTTATGCGCCCGCATCGCCGCCATTTTTTTCTCTTTTACCGCTTCAATATTGACGATAATATCAGGCGGACCGAGCTCTTCTTGGCAATTGTGCGAAAAGGCGACGCAATGTAACTTCGGTCGCTTTGTTTCTGGTATCCTCTCGATCGCCCGAACGACAGCACGTCCCGTTGCTTCGTGGTCGGGATGAACGGAGTAGCCTGGATAAAACGTAATGACTAAAGATGGATTCGTCTCGTTAATTAAATCGGTCATCATTTGAATTAATTTTTCTTCGTCTTCAAATTCAATCGTTTTGTCGCGAAGACCCATCATCCGTAAATCTTGAATACCAAGTACGTTGGCCGCTTCTTGTAGCTCTTTCTTTCGGATGAGGGGAAGGGACTCCCTTGTAGCAAACGGGGGATTCCCCATATTTCGTCCCATTTCACCTAACGTTAGACACGCATAGGTGACGGGGGTCCCATTTTCTACATGTATAGCAATCGTCCCTGAAACGCCAAATGCTTCATCATCTGGATGAGGGAAGATAACTAACACGTGTCGTTCTTTTTGAACCATTTTGATGAACTCCTCTCTCCCCTTATGCAAATGGGGTCAAACTGAGTTGAAGGGCGACAGCTAGCTTTCCTTCATAATCGTGACCAGCCATGAGTAGGCGTCCTAGTTCGTCCACTTCATAATGTGTAAGACCTTCAGCATAGATCCAACCAAATGGCATTTTTAGGCCGACACGATACGGTCCGTTACCGACGATTTTGCCGTGCTCGTACGTGACTTTTGCGTTCCGTATATACGCTCCTGAAGAAAAAGACGTTTTATTAAAGTGGGAGGCATAAGCCCCATTGGTCGTTTCTAAGTGTACATATACTTCTTTTTTCGCAAAACGATTAATTTCGGCTTGAACGTCGGCAAGCTCAATGGGTTTCATTCCAATTCCTCCTTGAATACTTAAAAGCGTCGGTGAGCAGCGTGCATCACAGGTCCAACAAAGTCATTCAGACGGAATCCGTGGCGAACCGCTTTGGAAATAAATTGTTTCGCGAGTCCAACCGCATCTTTTACAGTGCGTCCTTTCGCTAACTCCGCGGTGATCGCCGCGGCATACGTACATCCAGCTCCATGAGTGTACGTTGTGTCCACTTTTTCCGCTTCCAAAAGTGTGAACGTTTGACCGTCATATAACAGGTCCACCGCTTTGTCATGAGCCAGCTGTTTTCCGCCTTTTATTAAAACGTATTTCGCTCCTTGGGAATGGATAATTTGGGCAGCTTCTTTCATGTCATCGATCGTTTGAATTGGACGAGTTTGAGCTAATTGACTAGCTTCAAATAAGTTTGGCGTCACCACGGTTGCTCGCTTCACCAGAATGTCGCGTAGCGCATCCGTCGTTTCTGGATGAAGTACTTCATTTTCTCCTTTACAGACCATTACCGGGTCGATAACGACGCGATTCATGTCGTGCTTGTCGATGTAAGAAGCCGCTAGTTCAATTACATCTACAGAGCCTAACATTCCTGTCTTTAACGCATCGATTCCAACAGAAAAAGCGGTTTGTAATTGGGCCTCTAACGTAGAAAGATCAATCGGATACACTTGGTGATGCCAGTCGGTTGGGTCCATCGTCACGATTGTTGTAAGGGCAGTCATTCCATAAACATTTAGTTCTTGAAACGTTTTTAAATCCGCTTGAATCCCAGCTCCACCACTTGTGTCAGAACCGGCGATTGTTAATGCTTTATGTAAAGTCATCATGTATCACTCCTTATACTAGTTCTATACAAAAAGGTATTTGTATTTTAGCATATACGAAAATGCCAAAGAGTGACAAACAATATGAATAAAGTTCACCTATTTCGAAGACCAATTGGGCCACACTGATTCTTGAATCGTTTGTTATACTATAAGAAACAGAGATACAAACTGGGGAGAAGGTTCAATGAAGAAAAAAATATTACATAACGACTGGGGACCATTGCTCGAAGATGAGTTTCAAAAACCGTACTACTTAGCATTACGTGAGTTTTTAAAAAAAGAATACGCGACACAAACAGTGTATCCGAACCCGTATGATATATTTAATGCTTTGCATTTTACGCCATATCATCAAGTGAAAGTTGTAATTTTAGGGCAAGACCCATACCATGGACCTGGACAAGCACACGGATTAAGTTTTTCTGTTCAACCAGGAGTGGAACCACCGCCATCGTTAAAAAATATTTTTAAAGAATTGCACAATGATCTCGGTTGCTCGATTCCGAACCATGGGCACCTTGTGTCGTGGGCGAAGCAAGGGGTTCTCCTGTTAAACACAGTATTGACGGTTCGAAGAGGTCAAGCCCACTCCCATCGCGGTAAGGGATGGGAACAATTTACAGATCGCATTATTACCTTATTATCTGAACGGGAACGACCGATTGTATTTATTTTATGGGGACGACCTGCTCAAACCAAAATGTCTTTAATTGATACGAGTAAACATTTTGTCATAACATCTCCGCACCCAAGTCCACTGTCTGCTAATCGAGGCTTTTTCGGAAGTCGTCCGTTTTCCAAATCTAACGCTTTCTTACGCCAAATCGGTGAGGAAGAAATTCAATGGGAGCTTCCGAACATGTAACAAAAAACGACATGTTTCACGTGAAACATGTCGTTTTATTATCACTTCATAAATTCAGGTAAAGAGAAACAGCTCGTTAAAATGTCTTGGTTAAAATATTTCGTATTTAATGGACGAATTTCTACGTTTTCTGGAGTAATAGGGTGCACTTTTGAACCAATCGTAAAGCTCCATAATCCTCCAGGATACGTTGGAACAACTGCTTTATAAGTTGCGGAATGGCGGAATAAGTCAGCAATGTGACGTTGCGTTTGTCCTAACACATCTTGATGGAAAAGAGGAGATTGGCTTTGACAAACCATTATACCGTCTTCTTTTAATGCCTTCTGTATGTTGGCGTAAAAATCATAGGAGAATAATTGCTCAGCTGGTCCCACTGGGTCGGAAGAATCAACGATAATCACATCGTACTCGTTTTCTTTACCTGCAACGAATTTTAATCCGTCAGTAAATAAGAAATTTACACGTGGGTCAGATAAGTTTCCAGAAACTTCTTGTAAATGTTCTTTACATGCTTGAACCACGAGCTCGTCAATTTCAACCATATCAATTTGTTCTAGCTCTTCATATTTTGCCGCCTCGCGTGCCGCACCGCAGTCGCCACCGCCGATAATTAAAACTTTCTTTGGATTTGGATGAAGTGAAATAGGAACGTGGGTAATCATTTCGTTATAAATATGACCATCTAGCGCTGTCGTTTGAACAACGCCATCTAAAATCAACATCCGTCCGAAATCGTGCGAATCTACAATCATCACGTGTTGAATAGGAGATTGCTCAGAAAACACGACTTCTTTCAGACGATAGCTTATTTTTAAATTGTCACGGTCGTTTTCAGTTAACCATAGATTTCCATCAAATTCTTGAATCCATTCTGGGTATTGTTTCATGATAACCTCCTTATGTTATTGGTATTTATAAGAAAATTAACAGTCATTTCTAATTCTGTTTGATAGAATAAATATACACGACCTTTATTGTAACAAATTCAACCTTCTTGTGTAAAAAAAACAACGAATTTTGTTAAACAAGTTGAGTCAGGGAGAGAATGGTATGATTAAGGTTAATTGCTTTCAATGTCGTTTCTTTTACGTCACGTGGAATCCTATTCATCCACGAGGATGTAAAGCGTATAGCTTTAAATCAAAAGCAATTCCGTCACAAGTGGTGTTGCATGCATCAGGTCAGCCGTGCTTAAAATTTATAAAAAAACAAAAATAAGAGGTTCATCATGAGTAGTTTTTAACATTTGCGATTAGGAATTGGCTTAATGGTTGCCGTTATTTTGTTAGGTACGTTCGGTTTTATGGCGTTCGTGGAAATGACGCTTTTTGATGCATTTTGGATAACCGTGGTAACCGTGTTGACGGTAGGCTATGGTGATACGGTCCCGACTTCATTTGCAGGGAATGTATTTGCTTTATTGATTATTCCGATGGGTATAGGTATTGATACATATGTCATCGGTTCGATGACAGCATTGATAATCGAAGGGGATTTTTCACAAGCGGTAAGGAGAAAAAGATTGGAAAATCCGATTGAACAATTATCGAATTATATGATGTTTGTGGACTCGGTTCATGTTGGGGAACAAGTAATGATTCAATTACTGGAAAAAGGGATTCCGGCGGTCTTCATTGATAAAGCTGAAGAGTTAATAGTAAAATTAACAACAGCTACAATTGTTTGAACAAGCTGTAAAAGAAGAAAAAGAGGTGTAATCATTGAACGTATCCTACGCCACATTGTTACGAAAAATGGAACAAGAGTTACATCAGGCCAAACAGTCGGGACAACTTCAATCGATTCGACAGCATGTCCAGGCGATTAAAGCTTTGTGTGAACTCGTGTTAGAAGAACAAGAAGAAGCTCAAGCAGCCATGATAGAAACAGCTCAGTCCAAAGTAAAGACGATATCTTCTACGACCATTCAGCCACCGTCCTTGTCTTCACAAGTATTAACAACTGACGATGGAGCCAATGGAGAATCGATTTTTGATTTTTAATGAAAGGAAGTCGAACGACATGAAAATATTTATTATATTAGGGGCTTTAAATGCCTTTTTATCCGTAGCCTTAGGGGCTTTTGGTGCCCACGGGTTAGAAGGAAAATTAGAACCAAAGTATTTGGAAATATGGAAAACAGGTGTTCAATATCAAATGTTTCATGCGATTGGGTTATTAATTATTGGGATCTTCGCTGGAAACATTCCAGCAAGCTCACTGATTTCGTGGTCAGGCTGGCTTATGTTTCTTGGAATCTTACTATTTTCCGGTAGCTTATACGTATTAAGTGTTACTAGAATAAGTATTTTAGGGGCAATTACTCCAATTGGAGGCGTATCGTTCCTTGTTGCTTGGTTGTTATTAATTTTTGCTGCCTTGAAGTGGATGTAATTATTTTTTTATAAAGGCTATGTTATATTTCCATTGTTGATTTTTATTAAGTTGTTCACACGGCGGCGACTCAGCGGGAACAAGAAGCCGCAAGACCCATACTTGAGCGTAGCGAGGGAAGCGGCTTGCGGCTTGCCCGCGGAAAGCGTCCGCCATAAGCGTAATGAATAAATATCAACAGTATCGTTTAACAGACACCCATGCCAATAAAATTGGCACATCGATGAATAAAATAACAGCAAAAGTTATCCACAGTTATTTCAGGGTAGAGCCTTTATAAAAAAAAGGTGACAGGTTTTTTGAAGCTTTTCCTGTCACCTTTTTTCCTATTTATCTTGGAGAATATGTCGCCAATTGCATCGTACTATTAAACGGATACTCGTATTCAATTTCCTCTTCAAATTCGACATAGTCTAGGTAAATCATAGGTATTAAATAACGTTTTCCTGTTTCTGGATCGCTTAAGATGAGATGGTCGCGTCCCGCAGCCTCAATGAGTCCTTTAAAAATTACTGCATTCCATTTTTGGTTGTTTTCAAATGTCGTGTAGACTTTAACAAGCTTCCCTTTGTTTAAACGCAAAATGTTTTCAATATACGATTCTTCAATTGGAAGCATGCCTGGAATGGGTTGAGACTTAGAAGGTGCATCCAACGGTTGTGGTACTTGGAGTTGTGAACCCGCTGGCTGTTGGAACATTTGTGGATAATATTGCTGTGGATACCCCCCATTTTGTCGAACTTGTTCATACCACTGAGTAGGATAGGACCATTGAACAGGATAATACCAATGAGTCATATGCTCGCCTCCTATTTAATATCTATACACACTTGGACAGTCGGATTGAGTTGGTGAGAAGAAGCAATGAGACTTAAATCGACCAGAATTCCATTGGCCAAACCATTGGGCAGGACAACTTCCATCAGGACGGAAAAACCATAATGAATACGTCGCAGGATGAAAACGCTCCCCATTAATCACTCTTCTTGCTAAATTAATTTCTCTTTGTCGAGCCCGCTGATAAAAATATCCCTTTTGGACGGCTTCAAATCCCCCAGGTGATTGAAACACCATACTTCTGATGGTACGAATTTGTGGGAAATCTAAACAATCTGCGCGGACGCGATTAATGCCGACGTTTCCTACCATTAACATTCCAAGCTGCCCATCACCTTCTGCTTCTGCCCGCATTAACCGAGCCAACAGCTTCACTTCTTCTTCGTTGTACGCAACAACCGCCACTTAACCACCTCGCTTTGTGAATACATGACTACGCATGAATACACTATTCCATATGTATGCGACAGATATGAAAAATATGTTTGAATGAAAGAGGCGCTAAACAAGGAAAGTTCTAGCAAGTGGCAAATAAATAGCGGATTGTTATAAAAAAAGTGGTAAGTAAATATCCGTTTGGGGTTAAGGATCGTAATTGGCTAATAAACTTGGTACTCTGGTAAGTAAATTGGAAAAACTGGCAGTAAACCAGAAGAGAGAAGAAATCTCCCTAATCTCTCGAGTGTTCACTCATTTTTATAAAAAAACGATTTTAATTATCAAGGAAACATCATCTTTTGATAAATCGCCTTTTTATACAAAAAAACCGACTTCACATAACTTTGTGAAGTCGGTCTTCGATCACTTTATAGCGTATTCACATGTAAAAACTGAGCGATGCGATCTTCTTCTAAAAGGTTACCAACAAAGAATGAACCAAATTCGCCGTAGCGAGCACTTACTTCATCAAAACGCATTTCGTAGACGAGCTTTTTAAATTGAAGAACGTCGTCAGAGAATAAGGTGACACCCCATTCATAATCATCGAATCCGACAGAGCCCGTAATGATTTGTTTTACGATGCCGGCATATTTACGACCAATCATGCCGTGGCTGCGCATAAGTTCACGGCGCTCCTCCATCGGTAGCATGTACCAGTTGTCGCTTCCTTGGCGACGTTTGTTCATTGGATAGAAGCAGACGTGTTTCGCTTTTGGTAAAATCGGATACAATCGCGCACGAATATGTGGGTTTTCGTACGGATCTTCATCGGAAGGCAGGTAGTTACTTAACTCGACAACTGATACGTACGAATAGCTTGGAATCGTGTATTCAGCAAGTTTTAATTTGTTAAATTCTGTTTCAATTTCGTTGAGCTCTTCCATTGTTGGGCGAAGAACCATCAACATAAAGTCGGCTTTTTGTCCGACAATGGTGTATAGCGCGTGGCTACCTTTATTTTTCTCTTGTGTTTTGTTTAATTTGTCTAAAAACTGTAAAAACTCGTGAATAGCCGCTTGACGCTCATCACTGGATAACGTTTTCCATACGGACCAATCCATCGTCCGGAAATCGTGAAGCGAATACCAACCATCGAGTGTTTGTGCTGGTTCACTCATGTTCATCACTCCTATATTAATCTGTCCAACTTTACT
Source organism: Bacillus sp. (in: firmicutes) (assembly GCA_017656295.1). Lineage (NCBI taxonomy): Bacteria > Bacillati > Bacillota > Bacilli > Caryophanales > Bacillaceae > Bacillus > Bacillus sp. (in: firmicutes). The sequence goes on from JACDOC010000001.1 coordinate 99,197, forward strand.
ATATCACAGTTTTCCTTTTGTAAGCGAATTCTACCCAAATGGTCGATAAATATTCAAAAATGTACTTTTGTTATAAGAATTTTTTCAAAAGAAAGACTTTTTAATGAAACCGTTGTCATCCTACCTTTTTCTTGAATTTTCATTACAGTGGGGTATGCTAAACTTGAAAGTACATGAAGGAGGACGTAGCTGTGAGCGATTTATTTACCGTTTTAAAAGACAAAGTTGCAGGAAAAGATCGTAAAATTGTGTTTCCTGAAGGATTAGATGAGCGTATTTTATCAGCGGCTAGCCGTCTAGCGGAAGAGAAAGTGTTAACACCGATTTTGGTTGGTAACGTGAACGACATTCAGCAAAAAGCAAGCGAGTTAAACGTTTCCTTAGAAGGAATTGAGATTTACGATCCGAACAATTATGCAGAAATGGATGAGCTCGTTGCTTCTTTTGTGGAGCGCCGGAAAGGAAAAGCAACAGAAGAGGATGCTCGTCAAATTTTAAAGGACGTTAACTATTTTGGTACGATGCTTGTTTATACGAAAAAAGCGGATGGGCTGGTAAGCGGAGCGGCTCATTCCACAGCTGATACCGTACGCCCGGCATTGCAAATTATTAAAACGAAAGAAGGCGTTCGAAAAACGTCTGGCGTATTTATTATGGTTCGCGGAGATGAAAAATACGTGTTCGCCGATTGCGCAATCAACATTTCTCCAGATAGTCAAGATTTAGCGGAAATTGCGATTGAAAGTGCGAAAACAGCTCAAATGTTTGATATTGAGCCACGTGTAGCAATGCTTAGCTTCTCGACAAAAGGTTCCGCGAAGTCTCCTGAAACAGAAAAAGTAGTAAAAGCTCTAGAGTTAGCGAAAGAACGTGCGCCTGAACTGGTGATTGACGGTGAATTTCAATTTGACGCTGCCTTTGTTCCGTCGGTGGCGAAGAAAAAAGCACCGGATTCTCCTATTCAAGGAGATGCCAATGTCTTTATTTTCCCAAGCTTAGAAGCCGGAAATATTGGGTACAAAATTGCTCAACGGTTAGGGAATTTTGAAGCAGTAGGTCCAATTTTACAAGGGTTAAACGCCCCCGTGAACGATCTTTCTCGTGGTTGTAATGAAGAAGATGTGTATAAGCTTGCGTTAATTACAGCGGCACAATCGTTATAAGAAGAAGCCCATCCTGTCCCCTTATAGTAGGCAGAAAAAAGAAAGCACATTAATCTGTCTACTATGGAGGGGATTTTTTTAATGGGGAAAATAAAAAAAACATATAATGTAAAGTTAAATAATAGCAAAGAATACATGCCTACTCGGTCTGAAAGACAAAAAAGAATTGGTACGTAAACCAATTCCATTTTTTGATAAACGCTCATACACGTTATTCAATTCTCGTACTCGTTTATTATCTTATTCCTCTATTAACGTACTTAAATTTTTCGGACAGCACTTTTCTAGAAAATCGATTTCATTTAAATTACGGGCAAATTCCCCTTCGAATGAATATTTTTTCATATATCCTTTTCCCGTGGATAGCGATTGGTGTAATTGGATAAGATTTCATGTAAATACAGTAACGTTTGAACCCATGCTACCTTTCATCAAAAAAGTCATTAAATACTTCTTTATCTTTTGTATCCTTAGAAAAATAGGGATTTTCCACTGTAGGATCCTTTGGATCAAGATTGGTTTTGATTACAAGAGCGGGTTCATCCGAAGGTTCTACGATAATCCGATCGTTTAATTGTTTAAAATCAGGCATGTCACGATTTCCTTTTGGCTCTTTCATAAATAAACACCTCCTAATATGATAGGATCCCCATATAGTAGACAGATAACCACCGTTTCCAAAAGAAATTAAGCACCCTGAGTCCTTATGTATATAGGACTCAGGGTGCTTAAATGTGCTTTTTTATTCCTGTCTACTTAGTAGGGGTCCTTTATTTATGGCAGGCATTTCTTTTTCAAAGGCTATGTTATGTTACATTGTTGATTTTTAGTAAGTTGTTCACACGGCGGCGACTCCACCGGGAACAAGAAGCCGCAAGACCCTGGACTGAGCGTAGAAGGAAGCGGCTTGCGGCTTGCCCGCGGAAAGCGTCCGCCTGGAGCGAAATGATAAATATCAACAGTATCATTTAAGAGCCTTTTCAAAAAGGCTAACGGATAAAGGATAAAATCGCCAGGGGGTTTGATTTCGATCGTTATGATATAATACGTTCGTATACATGAAGCAGTTGACTAAAGGAGAACAAGCAGATGGAACAGGGGAAACAATTGCTACAACAACCTGTATGGCGAATTATTGATCAATCGAGCTTAGGTCCATATTTTGAGGCATTGCAATCGTTTGCGATGGACGATACCCTTTGCACATCTGTTGGTACGGGCCATTCACCAGCAGTAGCGCGGGCATGGGTCCACCATCAGACGATTGTGCTCGGGATTCAAGATACAAAGCTTCCTTATTTGGCGGACGGGCTTCGGACGTTAGAAGAAAAAGGCTATCGGTACATTGTTCGAAATTCTGGAGGCCTCGCCGTTGTCCTCGACGAAGGGGTATTAAACTTATCCCTTGTGCTTCCTGAAAAAGATAAAGGCATCGATATTAATCGAGGCTATGATGCGGTGTGGCAGCTTGTGAAAGAAATGTTTGCCGATTTTCCTGCAACCATTGAAGCAAAGGAAATTGTCGGTTCGTATTGTCCGGGAAGTTACGATTTAAGCATTAACGGAAAAAAATTTGCCGGTATTTCACAACGGCGCATTCGCAACGGTGTCGCTGTCCAAATTTATTTATGTGTAGACGGCAGCGGCTCAGAACGAGCAAAAATCATTCAACAGTTTTATGAAGAAGGTAAAAAAGATGCGGAAACGAAATTTTCGTACCCTAACATTCGTCCAGAAGTGATGGCCTCCTTGTCCGAATTGTTGGGGACCTCCCTAACCGTTCCGGATGTGATGCTTCGCTTTTTGAACGTTTTAAAGGCCAATTGCGACCGGATTTACGCGAGCCATTTAGATGAGCACGAAATGGCTTGGTACGAGAGTTATTATACGAGGATTATTGAACGGAATGAAAAAATGTTAAAAGGGGTGTAATCCTCCTAATAACGGCCGAACCTGCAAATAAAGTCGGCTAAACTTCAAAAAAAGGAAAAAATACAAATAAAATGTTTGAACTATAAATAAAGTGCAAATAAACTGACGGGAACTGGGAAATAAAACCATCCAGAGTACAAAAAAGTAGCCGTAACTGGTAATAAAGATGGCCTAAAGGGAAATAAAATAGCGGCATCGGCAATTAGGATGATCAAACAGAGTCTTCTGTAAAATAGAGTATCTAAAAACAGAATAATCGGGCCGAAACAGCAAAAAGGGGTGTCAAAACCCCTTTTTGTTATTCCGCCACTTTTTCTAAATTGCCGTTACGGTCCATTTTAAATTTGGTGTTCGGTCGTTCTTCATCTTCAAACAGCACAAATTTGCGGGCGCGATTCATAATTTTCATCAACGTTTCGTAATCTTCTTGCATCGTGGTTGTATTTTCTTCTAATTCTTTTATTTTGTTCTCCAGTTCCTCTATTTTCTTTTTTAAATCATTGTTCTCTAGTTTTAATCTCTCATTCTCACTTTTTAAGGCATCTACTTGGAAGTTCGATTGATTCAGTTGTTGCAAGTAAACAATGACTTGCGATAATGTCAGGTTTTCTTGCTGACTTTGACCTATACTAGATTCCGCTTGCACTTCTTGTTGAGCTGTTACTGGAAGAGAAATTGCTTCGATTTCTTCTGGTGATGGTGTTGGTGGTTGATACAATAGTTTCTTTTTTCCACCTTGTTCTCTTCCTAGTAGTCGTTGGCGTTGTTTCCGCTGCTTTTTCGCTAGCTGCAACGCTTTTTCATAGCGATGACGAACGACCGCATTCCATCGAAAGCCACAAGCCGCCGAGGTACGGTTTAGCTTGTCACCGACTTCTTCAAACGCGTTCAACTGGGTGCTTCCTTCACGAACGTGGCGTAACACTGTTTCAGCTAACAACAAATCGTTTTCTTCTGTCCATGCATCTTGCCGAGTTTTCAATATTCTCAACTCCCTTTTTGATTATGAAACTTTCACTTTAGTTAAAGCATGGACAAAAAATAAAAAAATTATACCTTCGTGTTTCAAAAGCTAGTAGTTTTCAATTTTTCCATAGAGTGGTACGAAGCTCTATGAATTGGCAAGTGAGAAAACTTGCAAAGATGATTAATAAAATGTAAAATACCGTTTAGCTATTGAGAATCTACTTGAAAGGATTGTTTTACCATGGCAAACGAATTTCGAGTTTGCGACGATTGTCAAGCCGTTAATTTAAAGACGCTTCTTCCTAAATTAAAAAAATTAGATCCCGAAGCGACGATTGAAATTGGCTGTCAATCGTATTGTGGTCCCGGTCGTAAAAAAACGTTTGCCTTCGTCAATAACCGTCCGGTGGCTGCGTTAACGGAAGAAGAACTAATGGAAAAAATTCAAAAAAAGTTAAAAAAATAAAAAAATCGCCTTGACCTGGAAAAGGTGATTTTTTTCGCTTAGAAAACGTCCTCGCCGCATATGCTTCTCTAATTTGCGAATTATACTACTGTCATCCTTAACGTAACAGCACCTCTAGAATATAAGCAGTTCGTTCGCACCGTTTGAAAATGAAAGAATTTTTTGTTAATTTCCCGTGAATGTCGATTAAAATGTCGATATAATAGAGTCATGTTAGTGTAGGAAGAGGGTAAAAAATGGGATATGCCAACGAAAAATTAAGTGAAGAAAAAGTATTTAAAGACCCTGTTCATCGCTATGTACATGTGCGTGACCGAGTCATATGGGATTTAATTGGAACAAAAGAATTTCAACGATTGCGTCGTATTCGACAGCTTGGGACAACGTATTTAACGTTTCATGGAGCCGAACATAGCCGTTTTAACCATTCGTTAGGCGTATATGAAATTGTACGTCGAATTGTGGATGATGTATTTGACGGACGTCCGGAATGGAATCGAGAGGAACGACTGCTTTCCTTATGTGCGGCGCTGCTTCACGATTTAGGACACGGTCCGTTTTCCCATTCATTTGAAAAGGTATTTGATTTAGACCATGAACAGTTTACCCAAAAAATCATTTTAGGAAGTACAGAAGTCAATCACGTGTTATCAAAAGTGAGCGCTGACTTTCCGAAAAAAGTCGCTGAAGTCATTGCCAAAACGTATGAAAATAAACTTGTCGTTAGCCTCATTTCAAGCCAAATAGACGCTGATCGGATGGACTATTTACAACGTGATGCGTATTTTACAGGGGTTAGTTATGGTCATTTTGACATGGAACGAATTTTACGGGTCATGCGTCCGCGGGAAGACCAAGTCGTTATCAAACAAAGTGGAATGCATGCGGTGGAAGACTACATTATGAGCCGTTATCAAATGTACTGGCAAGTTTATTTCCATCCAGTAACTCGTAGTGCAGAGGTCATTTTGACAAAAATTTTACATCGTGCAAAAGAATTATATCAAAATAATTATTTGTTCCGTTATGAGCCACATCATTTTTATTCCTTGTTTGAAGGAAATGTCTCTATTGATGATTATTTAAAGCTCGATGAAGCGGTGATTTTATATTATTTCCAAATATGGCAAGAGGAACAAGACCCGATATTGTCCGACCTATGTCAACGCTTTATGGATCGAAACTTGTTTAAATACGTCGAGTTTGATCCAGCTAAAGAGTACCGAAAACATAGTGAACTTGAGGCGTTATTTATAAAAGCGGGCATAGATCCGAACTATTATTTAGTCGTCGACTCTTCTTCCGATTTACCGTACGATTTTTATCGTCCAGGAGAAGAGGAGGAGCGCCTGCCGATTCATTTATTAATGCCAAACGGAGAATTACGGGAATTATCAAGAGAATCAGACATTGTCGATGCCATTTCTGGAAAGCGTCGCACGGATCATAAATTGTATTTCCCAGATGACTTCTTGTATGACGAATCAACAAAACGAAATATTAAGCGACATATACGCGAAATTCTAGAGCTACCGTCACAAAAAAGTTGAGGGACTAATAGGGAGTAGGAGATGAAGTACAGTTGTTAAAGGAACACGCGAAGATTATGTGCGCATTAGCTGCTTCAGGTGAAATTATTGGACGAAAAAAATTTCAAAAAATGATTTATATATTAAAAAAATTATCCTTTCCGTTTCAAGAAAAATATCAATTTCATTTTTTTGGACCATACTCCGAAGAGCTCACCTTACGAATCGAAGAATTGTGTAACATGGGCTTTATTCAGGAAGTGAAAGAAAAAAAAGGCGGGTATTTTCAATATCGGTATTCACTCACGGAAGAAGGCAGCGATTTTTTATCTTTGTATGCAGTTGAGATGCCACAAATAAAGGAATGCATGGAAGATATGAACGGGCAATCGGCACGCTTTTTAGAGCTCGTTTCCACGATTCTTTACTTTGAAGAATTACCGAAAGAAGATGTGTACGAAAAAGTATTTACGTTGAAAAGTAAGCAAAAATATACGGCCGAAGAAATTGATCAAGCCTATGATTATATCGACAAGCTCAAAACAAAAGCTAAGCCCCAGTAATGGCTTAGCTTTTTTTACTAATGTTAAAGATTGAACCGCTATTCGTCACTTAATCGTTTCCCACCAACGGCATAATGGTTTTTGGACATTTCTTCAATGAACACAACGATTTTTTCTTTTGGAGCACCTGTCGTTTCACTTACCGCTTCGGTGACTTTTTCAACAAGGGCTTTTTTCTGTTCTTCTGTACGACCTTCTAACATTTTAACGGTTACATATGGCATGGAAAATCCCCCTTCTAGTACATAGACTACTTCATTAGATAAGTGTATCATAGATGGACGCTACCAAGTAATTTATTAAAATGGTATATAGGAGCTTTCCTTCTTGATATACTAGGAATAAAAGTGGGGCAAAAACTTTGGATAAAGGAGATATACTTGTGGAAGGAATACTCGGAGGTTTAGAACAGTGGTTAGCCTTTTCTCTCAATGACTTACCATATATTGCGGCGGTGTTGTTAATTGCTTTTACCGTCCACGAATTTGCCCACGCCGCAGTTGCTTACGCGTTTGGGGATGATACAGCGAAAGAAGAAGGCCGGTTAACATTAAATCCAGCAAAACATCTTGATCCGTTCGGTACATTGTTGTTGTTCTTAGCAGGCTTCGGTTGGGCGCGTCCGGTTCCGGTAAATCGGTTTAAACTGAAGCGACCGCGCCTCGGGAGCATCCTTGTATCGCTCGCTGGACCAATGAGTAATTTTCTGTTGGCCGTGCTTGGATTTCTTTTATTGTACACGTTTGCTTCATTTTCATGGGGCTGGCAAATGCCCGTTTGGATGACCCATTTTTTAGACTGGTTTATTTGGTTAAACTTAGTATTATTCGTGTTTAATTTACTTCCACTTCCACCGTTGGATGGCTATCGAATCATTGAAGACATTATGCCAACGCATATCCGCGTCAAAATGGTGGAATGGGAACAATACGGGATATTGATTTTTCTTATTCTAATTATTACCCCCCTACAAGCATATACGATTGACCCAATCTTTAACGTCGTATTAAGAGGGCTTGTCCAAGGCTTACAAACGATTTTTTTTCACCTATTTGCTTAACGGTACATAAAGACGATAAAGGAGGCCAGCTTGATGGAAAACAAAAAGAAAAAAATTGAGTTTAACATTATTAAAAGTGACCCAACGGATGGGCATGGGGGCTTTGGCATAGGTGCCTTAAGCTTAGACAATGTGACTCCAGTGATTATTGATATTGAAGAAGGAGAAGCAATGATTGACATCGGAGCAATGCATGCTCGAAGCGCTGTTGAACGCGGAATTAAATTTACGCCGAACCGTGAGGAAGCACCTGGCGGAAAACCGTATTGGCTCGTATGGGTGACGGTTGACCGCAACGAAGGAGGCCCTTATTACGCAGGAGTAACCGCGTGTGAGATGATCGTGAATCGCGAAACACGCCGAGGCTATAAATCACTCCCTGAACACGTCAATAAAATGGATAAATCGTTAAAGCGTCATATTATCGTAGATCATATGGACGAAAAGTCGAAAAAAGTATTAGCTGAATTTCTAAAAAACCATGATGAAGGCATGTGGAACCGTTCAAGTGAAGCGCTTCATAAAGGGTTATTAGTGGAATAGACAATTTTTACCAATAAATTGAACAAACTGTGACAGTTTTTCGAATTTCATTGTCAAATCTTGCTGATTGTATGAAAAAAAAGTAAACTTAAATCACAGTTACGCACATATAAAACTAGGACTGAAAAAACTCGGAGACCCTTCTCCGAGTTTTTTCATGGTCAGGAACCAAACCATTCGATAAATCGATGGAACCACGATTTATGTGGCTCCTTATCTGGACTTGATGCAGGCGCTTTTGAGTCCGCTCCATCTTCTATATGGTCGTGGCAGTAATCGGTCGGCTCTGTACCTTTTACAAAATAGGTGAGCCGAGCAACAGGACAATCTTTCGTAGCGAGTAACCCGTTATCCGGATTGACGTATACCCCAACCGTTCCTTTCGGTGGTCTAAACGTAAGAACCGGCTCATCTTTTAATGCTTGTTCCATAAATTGTACCCAGACGTTTTTGGCATATAATTTATCGGCGACTTTCGTAATTTCGTCACCTTGATCATATCCGGTCCATACCCCTGCAGTTAGTTGAGGAGCAAATCCAATCATCCAACTATCAGATTCCGTCGTACCGGACTTTCCACCGTACGGTCGGGTAATTATTTTTAAAATGGTCGTTCCCGTTACGTTTGCGTAATCGTTTAAAGACGGGTCAAACATGCCTGTCATCAAATGGGCAGTTACAAATGCGACGTTCGGGTCTAGTAATTGTTCCTTTTCCGCTTCGTATTCATAAATGATTTCCCCTTGATGATTTTCGACTTTCGTTATAAAGACGGGTGCTACTTTTTGCCCGCCGTTTGCAAACATGTTATACGCATTCGTAATTTCGATGAGACGGACACCCGACGTCCCTAATGCTAAAGAAGGAACTTGTTTCATCGGTGTTTTAATACCGAATCGTTTCGCCGTTTGGGCAAGCGTCTCTTCTCCTAAAAACAGGTGGGTTTTCACCGCATACACATTATCTGATAATGCTAATGCTTGCGCTAGCGTAATTTCATCGTGAGCGTATTTGTTATTGAAGTTATGTGGCGTGTATTCCGCCCGACCTTCGTCAAACCGAAAGGTCGTTTGTTCGCTACGCATCGTTGTACTCGGTGTAAATCCTTGTTCTAAGGCTGCATAATAAAGGAGCGGTTTAATCGTTGAGCCTGGTTGACGAATTGCTTGAACGGCGCGATTATATGGACTCTCTTTGTAGTCGCGTCCTCCGACCAATGCCGTTACGTAACCGTTATGTGGATTCATCGCAATAAAACCGATTTGAATGTCGGAATCAGGGGCGATGGTATCAGCTATCACTTGTTCGGCAATTTGTTGATGGTTCGCGATTAGCGTTGTATATACACGCAAGCCTCCCATTTCAATCGTTTGATGGTCAATACCGAGTTTTTCCTTTAATACGTATTGGACAACATCTTGAAAATAAGGAGCGATTTCAGCTTTTTGATACTGATGCTGTCCGACGATTTCTAGTGGTTCGTTAAGCGCAGCTTGTTTTTCCTCTTCCGTAATAAAACCGTTTTTTTTCATAGAAGATAGAACAATTGCCTGCCGTTCTTTGGTACGCTCATACGATACGAGGGGAGAATAATAGCTTGGGCCTTTCGGAATACTGGCTAACAGGGCCGCTTCTGCTACTGTTAATTCATCGGCGTTTTTTTGAAAGTAAAATTGGCTGGCGGCTTGAATGCCGTAAGCTCCGTGACCATAATAAATCGTATTTAAATATCCTTCTAAAATATCTTTTTTAGTATAGTTCATTTCTAAACGAATGGTGTAAAACGCTTCTTTCAGTTTCCGCATCCAAGTTTTTTCATGACCTAAAAATAAATTGCGGGCGTATTGTTGGGTAATCGTACTTGCCCCTTGTACTTTCGCCATCGCTTTTACATCGGCAATAATCGCCCCGGCCATTCGTTTATAGTCAAAACCGTGGTGATCGTAAAAATTTTTATCTTCGATGGAGATGGTTGCTTGAATGACGTTGGAGGAAATATCTTCTAATGGAACCCAGTATCGTTTTTGTCCGTTATGACTTTCACCGATAATGTCCCCCTCTGATGAAAAATATAGATTCGACTGAGGGACGGCAAGTGGTGGGGCACCTAAAATTTTGGCATACACAAAGACACCTATCATAAAAAGGAATACCATGAACAACGAAAGTAAAGAAATAATTACGACTGCCCTTAAATATTTAATCGTTTTATGAAAACGTTCGTAGGCCATCGGTTCCACGAGGGCCACCTCCATTTATAAAATCAAAGTAATTTTTAACAATACGACCATTTATTTCTTAATTGTTAGTATGAAAAAAAAAGTGCAATTTTAAACGTATCTAGGAAAATATAGTTGAACGAATCGAACGTTTACGGGTTTTTGTGCCTACGAATCTTCTTTGATTCAGACACCATCTAGAGGTGGGGATTTGCTGGATAAATTTTTCTTGAAATTTTGCTAAATTCCACTATACTTTTTCTCATGTTTGTATTTATGATGTTAGGGAAGGATATGAAGGGAACGTCCCTCTTTTCGTAATGCATGTAAGTTTTGGTTTTGGGACAAATATACAATGATGAAAGAAAGGAAGAATACATATGGGAGGACTTTGGTTTACAGAAAAGCAAACAGAAAATTTTGGTATTACAATGAAAGTGAATCGCACTTTACATACAGAACAAACAGATTTCCAAAAGCTTGATATGGTAGAAACCGCAGAATGGGGCAACATGCTTTTATTAGATGGCATGGTAATGACGTCTCAAAAAGATGAATTTGTGTATCATGAAATGGTTGCTCACGTCCCATTATTTACGCATCCAAACCCAGAAAACGTGCTTGTCGTTGGTGGTGGCGACGGCGGTGTGATCCGCGAAGTGCTGAAACATCCAAGTGTAAAAAAAGCAACGCTTGTTGAAATTGATGGGAAGGTTATTGAGTATTCGAAAAAGTTTTTACCAGAAATCGCTGGCGAGTTAGATAACGAACGTGTGGAGGTAAAAGTAGACGACGGCTTTATGCACATCGCTCAAAGTGAGAACGAATACGATGTGATTATGGTGGACTCTACAGAACCGGTAGGACCTGCGGTAAACTTATTTACAAAAGGGTTTTATGCAGGTATTGCCAAAGCGCTTAAAGAGGATGGTATTTTCGTAGCCCAAACGGACAACCCTTGGTTTAAAGCTGACTTAATCCGTAACGTTCAACGCGATGTGCGTGAAATTTTCCCAATCACTCGTTTATATATTGCGAACATTCCAACGTATCCAAGCGGTATGTGGACGTTTACATTAGGTTCTAAAAAATATGATCCACTAGAAGTAGCGGACGAGCGCTTCCATGACATTGACACGAAGTACTATACAAAAGAATTGCACAAAGCAGCGTTCGTTTTACCGAAATTCGTGAAAGACTTAACTGAGTAATTGTATAGTCCATAGATGGAGGATGATGCGCATGCGATTTGATGAAGCGTATTCAGGAAACGTATTTATTAAAAGCCACCCAAGTTACGAAGAAAGTCAAGCGGTCATTTACGGGATGCCAATGGACTGGACGGTAAGCTATCGTCCAGGTTCTCGTTTCGGTCCTGCGCGTATTCGGGAAGTATCGATTGGACTTGAAGAGTATAGTCCTTATTTAGACCGTGAATTAGAAGAAGTGAAATATTTTGATGCAGGTGACATTCCGTTGCCGTTCGGTAACGCAGAGCGCAGTCTTGAACTCATTGAAGAATTTGTCGACAAAGTGTTAGCGGACGGGAAGTTCCCATTAGGATTAGGGGGAGAACATTTAGTTTCTTGGCCGGTTATTAAAGCGATGTACAAAAAGTATCCTGATTTAGCCATTATTCATATGGATGCACACACGGATTTACGGACCGATTACGAAGGAGAGCCTCTATCTCATGCCACACCAATTCGTAAGGCAGCGGAGTTAATGGGTCCTGAAAACGTCTATTCATTCGGTATCCGTTCTGGAATGAAGGAAGAGTTCGAATGGGCGAAAGAAAACGGAATGTATATCGCGAAGTTTGAGGTATTAAAGCCGTTAAAAGAAGTGTTACCGAAATTAAAAGGGAGACCGGTTTATGTAACCATTGATATCGACGTATTAGACCCAGCTCACGCTCCTGGAACAGGGACGGTTGATAGCGGAGGAATTACTTCGAAAGAGTTACTTGCTTCTATTCACGAGATTGCGCGTTCTGAAGTCAACGTTGTGGGAGCCGATCTTGTGGAAGTCGCACCGATTTATGATCACTCTGAACAAACAGCCAATACCGCAAGTAAGCTGATTCGAGAAATGATTTTAGGATGGATTAAGTAAGTAGGCGAATCCTTTCCATCAATTTAGGTGGAAAGGATTCCGTTATTTCTCATGAATGTTTTATAATAATACATATTCCAAAATGAGAAGACGTTAGGGAGACGATGAATGGTCCATCCGTTGTCGGAACATGTTTTAACTTATCGGGGGATGCCCCGATATTATTTTGTCAGGCAAAGGGTGTGAACGATGGCACAACAAACACATACTCCCGTAAAAATTGAACTAAAAACAACCGTATGGCAAGATGGTGAACAAGAAACTTTTGAATTAGTCCTTTTTGGTCGATATTATAAAAAAGAAGACGCAATTTACTTACAATACGAAGAAGTGCAAGAAGAAGGTACGATTCATTCGGTTGTCAAAGTAAAAGAATATGAAGCGGTCATCTTACGAAAAGGGGCCGTGAACATGCGTATGTCTTTTTCCAAAAAGGAAGAAATGCCTGGATCATATGAAAGCCCGTTTGGTACGATGTTATTAACAACGAAAACGGACGTCCTTTCCTGGGAACAAAACGAAGAGGATACCTTAGAGGGAGCCATTCGGTTAAAATACCATCTTCATAGTCATGGATCCTACGTGGGGACGTATGATTTATCCATTACGTATAAGGAGGCGAAATCGTCCAAATGAACATTGTTGAACAAGTGGAGCATACGTTAAAGGAAGCGATTAAAAATGCGGTTGTGGCTGCTGGACTGGCAACAGAAGAACAATTACCAGAGGTTCTATTAGAAAAACCGAAAGAAAAATCACACGGGGACTATTCAACGAATATGGCAATGCAATTAGCTCGAATTGCGAAAAAAGCACCTCGAATGATTGCGGAAGATATTGTGCAACACCTCGATCAACAACAAGCATCGATTGAAAATATCGAAATTGCTGGTCCAGGATTTATTAACTTTTTCATGAATAATCAATACTTAACGAACTTAATTCCTACGATTTTAGAACAAGGCGATCGCTACGGTGAATCCAATGCCGGACAAGGTCAAAAAGTACAAGTGGAGTTCGTATCCGCTAACCCGACTGGTGACTTACACTTAGGACATGCTCGTGGCGCGGCAGTTGGTGATTCATTATGTAACGTGTTAGAAAAAGCAGGATACGACGTCACTCGTGAATACTATATTAACGATGCCGGAAACCAAATTCACAACTTAGCTCTTTCTGTGGAAGCGCGCTATTTCCAAGCGTTAGGATACGACAAAGAAATGCCTGAAGACGGTTATCACGGGGAAGACATCGTTCAAATCGGAAAACGGTTAGCGGAAGAGTTTGGTGATCGCTACATCCATGCCGATGAAAAAGAGCGGTACGAATTTTTCCGGGAATACGGTTTAAAATATGAGTTAGAAAAATTACAAAAAGACTTGGAAATGTTCCGTGTACGGTTTGATGTTTGGTATTCCGAAACGTCTCTTTATCATAACGGAAAAATCGATGAAGCCTTACGTGTACTTCGTGAAAATGGACATGTGTACGAGAAAGATGGAGCGACATGGTTCCGTTCCACAACATTTGGTGACGACAAAGACCGCGTGTTAATTAAAAACGACGGTTCGTATACGTATTTAACGCCAGATATTGCGTATCATAAAGATAAATTCGAGCGTGGATTTGAAAAAGTGATTAACATTTGGGGAGCGGATCACCACGGATACATTCCACGTATGAAAGCAGCCATTGAGGCGCTTGGATTTAATCCAGATAACTTAGAAGTTGAAGTTATCCAACTCGTTCACCTCTTCAAAAACGGCGAAAAAGTAAAAATGAGTAAGCGTACAGGAAAAGCGGTTACGATGCGCGAGCTAGTGGAAGAGGTAGGATTAGATGCTGTTCGCTATTTCTTTGCTATGCGCAGCGGCGATACGCACATGGATTTTGACCTTGATTTAGCAGTTTCTCAGTCTAACGAAAATCCTGTGTATTATGCTCAATATGCGCATGCACGTATTTGCAGCATTTTGCGCCAAGGCGAAGAAATGGGCATTACGATTGACCAAGAGACCGATTTATCTGTTATCGGTTCTGAAAAAGAATTAGACGTCTTGAAAAAACTTGGGGAATTCCCACAAGTCATTGCCGATGCTGCAGAAAAACGTACTCCTCACCGTGTTGCTCTTTATATTAATGATTTGGCGTCCACGTTCCACAGCTTCTACAATGCGGAAAAAGTCTTAGATGAGGAACAAATGGATCGCACAAAAGCTCGTTTGGCACTTGTTAAAGCTGTTCAAATTACGTTACGTAATGCGTTAGCTCTCATCGGTGTTTCTGCTCCTGAGAAAATGTAATGTCACGGAGGGAACCTTTTGAAAGAAATCATTTTCGCCTTATTGACCGGATTTTTCGTTGGTTTCATTTTTGCCATGTTCCGCTTACCGATTCCAGCACCTCCCGCTTTAGCTGGAATTATGGGGATTGTTGGCATTTACTTAGGTTTTAAAGCATTTGAAATCGTTGGTCCAGTCATAAGCAATTTGTTGAAGTAGGAAAAAAGTGAGCACTTCTGATGGAAGTCGCTCACTTTTTCTTTATGATATGGTGTTTGGTGGATAAACGGATATTGCGCTTTATAAGAGGTATTCTACGTGCAAAAACGCGTTATTGAAGTGCAAATATTTTTAAATGGATTCAAAAAAATCCAGTTCGATGTAAAGCATTGAACTAGAGCAAAAAACGTCGTCAAAAGGTGTCTTATATATGAAAAATCCACTATTTCCCTTCAAAAAAATATATTTTTCAAAACCGACATACATCGGTCATTTTTTCCTCATTTTTAGTTCGCAATAATAAAAGCGGTCGTATGTCACATATGAACCTCGTGTTGAAAACGGAACGGCTTCTTGAAACAGCGGCCCATCAAACACAAAGGAATGAAACTCCCCGTTTTCACCGCACGGATCGACCTCATCTGGTAGCTCATGGATGAACGATGTGTCATATTCACGGCCTAAAAACTCTGGTGACAACTGTTCTGAATCGACACATATCACTTTCGCTTGATACCCCAACCGGATAAAATCCGCTGCGAGGCTTTTTGTTTCTTTTCCCCACAATGGAAAAATAGGGGTCAGTCCCATTCGTGCCATCTGCTGTTCCCGATACGAACGAATATCTTCCAAAAACAAATCTCCGAACGCAACGTGAGTAATACTTCGTTCTTTCAGCTGTTCTAATGCGTCTTTCATCGTCCGTTCATACGTGTCATTATCATAAGGTGGACGTAGCCAAATCGGGAACAGTTCGAGTCGCAACCGCTTTGCTTGCGCTTCCATTAATTCAAACGGAATGTGATGCATCATCACTTTTTTTGTCACTTCATCAAACGTAGTAATAAGAACAACCGGTTCGCACTTGTCTTTTAACGTATGGAGCATCATCATACTATCGCGACCGCCGCTCCATGAAAGAGCTATTTTCATCGCCATCCCCCTTTTGTTAAAAGTGTATCAGGAAAACATGGGGGAGCCAATGAGTCTATAACCATGGGGTCACAAGTTGGGCTGTCCATTCTTTTACTTTTGTTTTAAAGCCGACTTGTAAATCGGTATCGGTTAAAATATGAGCAAGCAGCAAATCTCTATGGATATAGTCCTTTACGGTTTGAATGAACGCTTTATCATAGATAAAGCAATTGAGCTCGTGATTCAGATTCATGCTTCGAACGTCGAAGTTTGCTGATCCAATATCCATTACTTTATCGTCAATGATCACTACTTTCCCGTGATAAAACCCTTTAACGTATTGATAAATGGTGACATTTTCATACGGTAATAGAACTCGGAAATACCGATAGCTAGCTTCTTTAACTAACATGTGATCCGAATGAAACGGGACGAGAATCGTCAGCTGAACCCCGCGGCGTACAGCCCCTATTAACGCACGAAATACTTTTTCGCTTGGAACAAAATAAGGGGAGCCAATAAATATGCTATTCTTTGCCCGTTGAATAGATGACCTGAACGCTTCTTCAACTTGATTCCCACCAGATGGGACTATTTGATGAGAAATTGGTCCCTTAGGTAAAGGAGGGAACAAAGAAGGTTCTTCCCATAACTGTTCATTCGTTTCACGGTACCAATCGTATAAAAATTCTGTTTGTAAATCAGCCACACCTTCCCCTTCCAATCGTATATGATAATCTCGCCATGGTGTTAATGTAGGATGCTGATTTACATATTCCTTTCCGATATTAAACCCACCTAAATACCCAATCGAACCGTCTATGACCGCAATTTTACGGTGATTTCGTTGGTGCAAAGTATACAAATAAAATGGAAATCGTGGTCGGTGGCAGTAGGAGAAGTGAACGCCAGCAGATTCTAATTCGTTAATCCACGTTCTTGATAAAGGGAAGCATCCTACCCAATCAAGAAGAAGACGTACGGTCACTCCTTCTTTTGCCTTCCGCTTTAATCGAATGAGAAAGTCCCGGCTCGTTTCATCCGTTTTGACAATATAAAAAAGGACATGAATACTTGATTTCGCTTGTTCAATATCACGGAAAAGTTGTTCGAATAATTCCTCTCCCTCGCCAATAAACGTTATTTGACTTTGTCGCATTGGATAGGAACGTTTCTTCATTTTGTTAAAATAACGTTTTTTTCCTATAGAGTAATCTAAATACCCCCAACTAACGATGATAAGAACCAAGATGATTAAAATGAAAAAAATGTTCATAATGCTCCCTCTCTTCTAGTTTCAGTACAGTTAGATTACCCTTCAATATTAGAAAATATAAACGTCAGTCTTACTATTAAAATGTTAAATTTTATGAAAATAAATAATGTTAAAAATATTTTATTGAAAAAATATTGACTGAATGCTCATTCATTATATAATGGAAATAAGGAAACTTTCTGAAAAATAAAATAGTTAATAAAAGTCAATCAAAGGGGGAGAGTCGGATGACGTTACGGAAAGGAGTGGAGAGAAGGTCATGAACGGTTTGCAATGGATCAACCTAATTGCCTTTTTACTCGTTACCGCTTATGCTGTTGGATTATTTATATATGTGGTTCGTACTAGGATTCAATTTATTAAACTAGGAAAAAAAGTTGAATTTGATAATCGAGTCAAAGAGCGTTTAGAAAAAATTTGGGTGAACGTGTTTGGACAGAAAAAGCTCTTAAAGGATAAAAAGAGTGGTGCCATCCACGTCATGTTCTTCTATGGATTTATTCTTGTTCAGTTTGGTGCCATCGATTTTATTTGGAAGGGAATTGTACCTGGTTCTCACCTTCCTTTAGGTCCGTTGTATCCAGGGTTTACCTTTTTCCAAGAGTTAGTTACGTTAATGATTTTATTTGCTGTTTGTTGGGCGTTCTATCGTCGCTATATCGAGAAATTAGTCCGATTAAAGCGCGGTTTTAAATCTGGATTAGTTTTACTCTTTATTGGCGGGCTAATGTTATCTGTTCTATTAGGAAACGGAATGAGCATCATTTGGCACGGTGAAGAACTGACATGGACTGAACCAGTGGCATCGGTCATTGCCTTCGCCTTTGGTTGGATAGGTGAAACCGCATCGATTGTCGTATTTTATATTACTTGGTGGATCCACTTATTATTACTCTTGGCGTTTTTAGTTTACGTTCCACAATCAAAGCACGCGCACTTAATTGCCGGACCAGCGAATGTTTACTTTCATCGCCTTGATGCACCAGGGAAACTTCGTCCGATTGATTTTGAAGACGAAACCCAAGAAACATTTGGGGTAGGGAAGATTACCGACTTTACGCAACTGCAACTCATTGATTTATACGCCTGTGTCGAATGTGGGCGCTGTACGAATATGTGTCCAGCGACAGGAACCGGAAAAATGCTTTCACCAATGGATTTAATCGTAAAGCTTCGTAATCATTTAACGGACTACGGAGCAGCTGTCACATCAAAACAACCTTGGGTTCCAACATTTGCGTTCCGGAATACAAAAGGGAATCAGCTGGCGCTTGCTTCAGCCACTCAAGGTGCACAAGAGGTTGCAGCTACTTACGGGGAAGAAGTTAGTTTAATCGGGGATGTCATTACGGAAGAAGAAATTTGGGCATGTACAACGTGTCGTAACTGTGAAGACCAATGTCCAGTCATGAACGAGCACGTCGATAAAATTATTGACTTACGCCGTTACCTCGTATTAACAGAAGGAAAAATGAATCCAGATGCTCAACGTGCGATGCAAAACATTGAGCGTCAAGGAAATCCGTGGGGTCTGAATCGAAAAGAACGGGAAAATTGGCGTGACGCTCGTGAAGATGTATACGTACCGACAGTAAAAGAATTAAAGAAACAAGGAGAAGAATTTGAGTACTTGTTCTGGGTTGGCTCGATGGGTTCCTTTGATAACCGTAGCCAAAAAATTGCGTTATCCTTTGCCAAACTATTAAACGAAGCAGGCGTGAAATTTGCCATTCTCGGAAACAAAGAGAAAAACTCTGGAGATACGCCACGTCGCTTAGGAAACGAATTTTTATTCCAAGAGCTGGCACAGCAAAACATCGCGGAATTTGAAAAGAACGGCGTAAAGAAAATCGTCACAATCGACCCACATGCTTACAACACCTTTAAAAACGAGTATCCAGATTTCGGATTAGATGCAGAAGTTTACCACCATACCGAACTTCTTGCGAAACTCGTCAAAGAAGGGCGTCTTGTGCCGAAGTATGAAGTGAACGAAACGATTACATTCCACGACTCTTGCTATTTAGGTCGTTACAACGAAGTATATGATCCACCACGGGAAATTTTAAAAGCGATTCCAGGTGTAAAATTAGTGGAAATGGAACGAAACCGCGAAACAGGCATGTGCTGTGGTGCCGGCGGTGGACTCATGTGGATGGAAGAAGATACGGGTCATCGCGTCAACGTGGCTCGTACCGAACAAGCTTTAGCCGTTAACCCAAGTATCATTAGCTCTGGATGTCCATACTGCCTCACGATGCTTTCCGATGGAACAAAAGCGAAAGAAGTCGAAGATACAGTGAAAACGTACGACGTCGCCGAGTTGCTTGAAAAAGCAGTTTGTGGCGATGAACATCAACGACTTGCGATGTAATGGTCCAATACAACCAATATGGGAAATAAACGCTCCGTGAACCATTTACTTGGTTCACGGGCGTTTATCTAAAACAATGTTAGTAAGAATTTTTTGTAAAGTGTTTCAATTTTGATAATTCTACCTTACAATAAGGAAGTAGATAAGTAGATTGCTATGTTATGGCTGTCCCTTGAGCGAGCGTTCAGTCGAAAAATGTAAGCGTTTCCTGTTTTTATTTGTCGATAAAATCCAAAACAAGGAGCTGAGATGGATGGGAAAAACGGTCATTTTAAGTGGGGTACGAACACCTTTTGGTAAGTTTGGTGGGGCATTAAGTTCTTTAACCGCGTCGCAGCTTGGAGGAATTGCCATTAAAGAAGCGTTAAAACGAGCGGATGTGAAACCGGAAGACGTTGATGAAGTCATTTTAGGAACCGTTCTACAAGGAGGACAAGGTCAAATTCCTTCACGACAAGCAGCTCGTTTTGCCGGTATTCCGTGGGAAGTGAAAACCGAAACGATCAACAAAGTGTGTGCTTCAGGAATGCGGAGTGTCACGTTAGCAGACCAAATCATTCGTGCTGGAGATGAAGAAGTCATTGTTGCCGGTGGAATGGAATCGATGTCCAACGCACCGTACTTGTTGCCGAAGGCTCGCTGGGGATTTCGGATGGGCGACTCTACGGTAAAAGACTTAATGGTTTATGACGGCCTCACCTGTAGCTTTTCCGGTGTTCATATGGGAACGTACGGAAACGCCACAGCGAAAGAATACGGAATTACAAGAGAAGAACAAGACGCGTGGGCGTTACGAAGCCATGAACGGGCGATCCAAGCGATTGAAGCGGGGAAATTAAGTGAAGAAATTGTTCCTGTTGAAGTTCCTCAACGAAAAGGGGAACCACTCATTGTAAACCAAGACGAAGCACCAAGAAAAGATACATCCATCGAAAAACTCGCGAAGTTAAAACCGGTATTTGATCATGATGGTACGATTACGGCCGGAAATGCGCCAGGCGTGAACGATGGAGCATGTGCCCTCGTTCTGATGAGCGAAGAGCGGGCCGAGCGGGAAGGAAGAACACCACTAGCAACAATATTAGCGCATACAGCGATTGCGGTAGAAGCAAAAGACTTCCCGAAAACGCCAGGCTTAGTGATTAATGAGTTGCTGAAAAAGACCGGAAAAACGGTTGATGACATTGACTTATTCGAAGTAAATGAGGCGTTTGCTGCGGTGGCGTTAACGAGTGGAAAAATTGCTCAACTCGACCCAGAAAAAGTAAACGTGAATGGCGGTGCAGTTGCGTTAGGTCACCCAATCGGTGCAAGTGGCGCTCGAATCATTGTAACACTCGTTCATGAATTAAAGCGTCGTGGCGGTGGTATTGGAATCGCGGCGATTTGTAGCGGCGGCGGTCAAGGAGACGCCATCATGATTGAAGTTCCAAAGCAAGCATAAGGGGGAATTGGGAATATGGCAATTAAAAAAGTAATGGTCGTTGGGGCAGGACAAATGGGCTCAGGCATTGCCCAAGTGTGTGCACAAGCAGGATATGAAGTCATTTTAAACGACTTAAAGCAAGAGTTTGTGGAGCGCGGTTTAGGGGTTATTTCGAAAAATTTGTCTCGTCAAGTCAATAAAGGGCGCCTGACAGAAGAAGAAAAAGAAGTCGTATTAGCACGCATTACTTCTTCTGTAGATTTAAAAGACGGTCATGACGTCGATCTCGTCATTGAAGCAGCCGTCGAGAATATGGAGATTAAGCAAAAAATCTTTGCAGAACTAGATGAAATTACACCGGCACATGCCATTTTAGCGTCCAATACGTCTTCGTTACCAATTACGGAAATTGCTGTGGTGACGAAACGTCCAGAACAAGTGATTGGCATGCACTTTATGAATCCGGTACCGGTTATGAAACTTGTCGAAATTATTCGTGGTTTAGCAACAAGAGACGATGTGTATCAAGCAATTGAAGATATGACAAAATCGTTAAACAAAGTACCGGTAGAAGTAAATGACTTCCCTGGCTTCGTCTCGAACCGGGTGTTAATGCCAATGATTAACGAGGCGATTTACACGTTATACGAAGGGGTAGCAACAAAAGAGGCCATTGATGAAGTGATGAAGCTAGGAATGAATCACCCGATGGGACCGCTAACTTTAGCGGACTTTATCGGACTTGATACGTGCTTATACATTATGGAAACGCTTCATGAAGGATTTGGAGACGACAAGTATCGCCCTTGTCCGCTTCTCCGGAAATATGTGAAAGCAGGTTGGTTAGGTCGAAAAACAGGTCGCGGGTTCTACACATATGAGTAATTTATTGAACAGCAGGAGGGGACTGGGATGCATTTACGATTCACGGAAGAACAAGATATGATGCGGAAAATGGTACGTGATTTTGCGCAAACAGAAATTGCTCCATTTGTCGAACACATGGAAAAAGGGGAGTTTCCACGGCCCATTTTAAATAAAATGGCTGAACTAGGTCTCATGGGAATTACCGTTCCAGAACACTACGGCGGCTCTGGAATGGACTTTATGTCCTACATTATCGCCATTCATGAAATTTCGAAAGTAAGTGCAACGGTCGGCGTGATTTTATCCGTTCATACATCCGTTGGCACCAACCCAATTCTTTATTTCGGAACGGAAGAGCAAAAACAAAAGTACGTTCCAAAGCTTGCTTCCGGAGAATATTTAGGGGCGTTTTGTTTAACGGAGCCAAGCGCAGGTTCCGATGCCAAAAGCTTACGGTCACGTGCGGTCAAACAAGGGGATCACTATATCATTAACGGTTCGAAAGTGTTTATTACCAACGGGGGTGAAGCAGACGTATACATCGTCTTTGCCTCTACCAACCCGGAGGCAGGAAGTCGTGGAGTTTCTGCTTTTATCGTAGAAAAGGATACACCAGGACTCATCGTAGGAAAAGACGAAAAGAAAATGGGCTTGCACGGGTCACGTACGGTGCAATTAACATTTGAAGACATGAAAGTGCCTGCTGAAAACTTATTAGGGGAAGAAGGACAAGGCTTTAAAATTGCGATGGCGAACTTAGATGTAGGTCGTATCGGCATTGCTGCCCAAGCGTTAGGAATTGCTGAAGCAGCCTATGAACATGCGGTGGCGTATGCGAAAGAACGTCATCAGTTCGGTAAGCCAATTGCCGCGCAGCAAGCGATTGGTTTCAAGCTCGCTGATATGGCAACTAGCATCGAAGGCGCTAAACTGCTAGTGTATCGAGCGGCGGACTTACGCACAAAAGGATTGCCTTGCGGGAAAGAAGCTTCGATGGCCAAATTATTTGCTTCAAGAACGGCTGTTGAAGTGACGACAGAAGCCATTCAAGTATACGGTGGCTACGGATATACAGAAGAATATCCGGTCGAGCGTCTGTTTAGAGATGCAAAAGTTACTGAAATTTATGAAGGAACAAGCGAAATTCAACGGATTGTTATTGGAAAGCATTTGTTAAAATAAATGTCTTTTAAAAGCAACTGACGAATCGAATGGGGGATGGAAGATGAATTTTCAACTAACGGAAGAGCATGAAATGATACGAAAAATGGTGCGCGATTTTGCAAAAAACGAAGTCGCACCAACAGCAGCGGAGCGGGATGAAGAAGAACGGTTTGATC
This sequence comes from Bacillus sp. (in: firmicutes), assembly GCA_017656295.1. Classification (NCBI taxonomy): domain Bacteria; kingdom Bacillati; phylum Bacillota; class Bacilli; order Caryophanales; family Bacillaceae; genus Bacillus; species Bacillus sp. (in: firmicutes). Next base: position 122,452 of record JACDOC010000001.1, read on the forward strand.
GGGAAATTTTCGACAAAATGGCCGAACTAGGATTAACGGGAATTCCATGGCCGGAAGAATACGGGGGTATCGGTAGCGACTATTTAGCATACTGTATTGCAGTTGAGGAGCTTTCTCGCGTATGTGCATCGACAGGTGTGACGCTGTCTGCACATACGTCACTTGCCGGTTGGCCAATTTATAAGTTTGGTACGGAAGAACAAAAGCAAAAATATTTACGGCCGATGGCCCAAGGGGAGAAAATCGGGGCTTACGGTTTAACAGAACCGGGGTCTGGTTCCGATGCGGGAGCGATGAAGACGACCGCTCGCCTAGAAGGAGATTACTATATTTTAAACGGATCGAAAATTTTCATCACCAACGGCGGAGTGGCTGATATTTACGTCGTCTTTGCCTTAACCGATCCATCGCAAAAGCATAAAGGGACGAGTGCCTTTATCATTGAAAAAGATTTTGAAGGTTTTAGAGTTGGAAAGAAAGAGAAAAAGCTCGGCATTCGCTCATCGCCAACAACGGAAATTATTTTTGAGGATTGTAAAGTACCAAAAGAAAATTTACTTGGAAAAGAAGGCGAAGGCTTTAAAATTGCAATGATGACGTTAGACGGTGGTCGAAACGGGATTGCTGCCCAGGCTGTCGGAATTGCCCAAGGAGCCTTAGATGCGGCGATTGAATATGCAAAAGAACGTTATCAATTTGGAAAACCGATTGCTGCTAACCAAGGTATTTCGTTCAAGCTAGCTGATATGGCGACAAGCATTGAAGCGGCTCGCTTACTCACGTACCAAGCGGCATGGTTAGAGTCCCAAGGGCTACCGTACGGAAAAGAATCAGCCATGTCCAAATTGTTTGCCGGAGATACTGCGATGAAAGTGACTACCGAAGCGGTACAAATTTTCGGTGGGTATGGTTATACGAAAGATTATCCAGTAGAGCGGTTTATGCGCGATGCGAAAATTACGCAAATCTACGAAGGAACTCAAGAAATTCAACGTCTCGTTATTTCGCGTATGTTAACCCGCTAACAACCATCCTGTGAAAAGGTGGTCGATGAAGTGAGTAAAAAAAGAGAAGTCCAAGCTTCTGTAAAAGATGAACGTCTCGTGAAAATTCGAAGAGACCAAATGATTCACGGGGCGATCAGCTTGTTCAAACAAAAAGGGTTTCATCGTACAACGACGAGGGAAATTGCGAGGGCTGCCGGGTTTAGTATCGGCACCCTCTATGAATATATTCGAACAAAAGAAGATGTCTTGTACTTAGTATGTGACCGCATCTATGAAGAAGTTAGTGAACGTCTTCAACAAAGTATGGATTTAAAGGCGGGTACGTTAGATAGTTTGGTCGATGCGATTTCAAACTATTTTAAAGTCATGGACGAAATGCAAGATGAAGTGTTAGTCATGTATCAAGAGGCGAAATCGTTATCGAAAGACGCTTTACCGTACGTATTGAAAAAGGAAATGGAAATGGTCGGGATGTTTGAGACGATTATTCGTCGTTGTGTGGAGAACGGGGAAATCCACTTAGATGAGGACCAAATCCACCTTATTGCTCATAACATTTTTGTTCAAGGACAAATGTGGGGCTTTCGTCGCTGGGCTTTACAAAAAACGTATACGCTTGATCAATACATTCAATTGCAGACGAGATTATTGATATCAGGAATAAAGGGGTATAGAAACAAAAACGAACAGGGGGATAAACATGAGTACAATCGAAGTGTATAAGCCAAAGCATCACATTCGATTTATCACGGCGTCCAGTTTATTTGATGGACACGATGCTTCCATCAATATTATGCGGCGTATTTTACAAGCAAGCGGTGCCGAAGTCATTCATTTAGGCCATAACCGTTCGGTCGAAGAAATTGTGAATGCGGCGATTCAAGAAGACGTTCAAGGAATCGCGGTTTCTTCGTATCAAGGCGGACATATGGAATTTTTTAAATATATGTACGACTTGTTGAAGGAAAAAGGGGCTCCTCACATCCGTATTTATGGGGGCGGGGGCGGTGTTATTATCCCGAAGGAAATTAAGGAGCTTCACGAATACGGCATTGCCCGAATCTTTTCACCTGAAGACGGTCGACAGCTTGGTCTACAAGGTATGATCAACCTCATGTTAAAAGAATGTGATTTTCCAACGGTGACGAGCGGAATAGAAGAAGAAGTGGAAAAATTAAAAGAAGGAAACGTTAATGCCATTGCCAAACTGATTACGTTAGCCGAATATCAAGTTGGTGGACAGCAGGAAGTAGCGGCAACGGCTCAAGCGGTGATGAAAGAAGTCCGCTCGTTAGCACACTCCATTCCAGTACTCGGGATTACCGGAACAGGGGGAGCCGGAAAAAGTTCATTAACAGACGAATTAATTCGTCGCTTTATTAACGAATTTGAAGATAAAAAAGTAGCGGTTCTTTCTGTGGACCCAACGAAACAAAAAACAGGAGGCGCGCTTTTAGGAGACCGTATTCGAATGAATGCGATTTTCTCACCACGAGTCTATATGCGTTCGCTCGCCACACGAGGGTCGAAAAACGAGCTCTCACTAGCCATTCGCGATGCCATTTCGGTCGTTAAAGCCGCTGGATTTGACTTAGTCATTGTCGAAACGAGCGGAATCGGTCAAGGGGACGCCGAAATTCGTGACATTTCCGATGTGGCGATGTACGTCATGACGAGCGAGTTTGGCGCGCCATCCCAGCTTGAAAAGATTGATATGATTGACTATGCTGATTTAATTGTCATTAACAAATTCGAACGAAAAGGTTCAGAAGATGCACTTCGTCAAGTACAAAAGCAATACCAGCGCAGCCATATGTTATTTGACAAAGACTTATCGGAAATGCCTGTGTACGGTACGATCGCGAGTCAATTCAACGATCCAGGAACGAATGCGTTATTTGCGGCTTTAATTGAGAAAATAAACAAAAAAATGGGATTTGACTGGAAGACATCGTACTCCAAAGATGAAAAAGTAGTGAAGCAAAACGTCATTATCCCGAACGAACGCCGTTATTATTTGCGAGAAATTGCAGAAACGGTACGCAACTATCATAAACACGTCGATGAGCAAGTCCGGCTCGGCCGTCGGTTGTTCCAATTAGAAGGTGCGATTGAAGCTCTGAAAGAACAAGAAGGAAACGAAGATGTTATCCGTTCACTCCAAACGTTAAAGAAAGAAGTGGAAGAAAAATTAACTCCTGAATCGAAAAAAATTTTAGCCGGCTGGGAAGAGATGAAAGCCCTTTATGCGGGAGAAACGTTCGTGACGAAAGTTCGAGATAAAGAAATCGTCACCGAACTTTCAACGAAAAGCTTATCCGGTTTGCGCATTCCAAAAGTGGCGTTACCGAAGTTTAAAGACTATGGCGAAATTTTACGATGGGTGTACAAAGAAAATGTTCCTGGAAAATTCCCGTTTACGGCAGGTGTCTTCCCGTTCAAACGACAAGGGGAAGATCCAAAGCGTCAATTTGCCGGGGAGGGAACACCAGAACGGACGAACAAACGGTTCCATTACTTGTCCAAAGATGATCAAGCGAAACGCTTAAGTACAGCGTTTGACTCAGTCACCTTGTACGGGGAAGACCCAGATTACCGTCCAGATATTTACGGAAAAGTCGGCGAAAGTGGGGTCAGCGTCTGTACGCTCGATGATATGAAAAAATTGTACGCCGGGTTCGATTTATGCCATCCGCTCACATCCGTATCGATGACGATAAACGGTCCAGCGCCGATTATTTTAGCGATGTATATGAATACAGCCATTGACCAACAAGTAGAGAAAAAAGAGCAAGAGTTAGGACGGCCGTTAACAAAAGAAGAGTACGAGGAAGTAAAAGCCTATACGCTTCGTACGGTTCGCGGAACGGTCCAGGCGGATATTTTAAAAGAAGACCAAGGACAAAATACGTGTATTTTCTCTACCGAATTTGCTCTTCGGATGATGGGCGATGTCCAAGAATACTTTATCCAAAACGGTGTTCGTAACTATTATTCCGTATCCATCTCTGGATATCATATTGCCGAAGCGGGAGCGAACCCGATTTCCCAATTAGCGTTTACGCTAGCTAACGGGTTTACGTACGTCGAATATTACTTAAGTCGTGGTATGCATATCGACGACTTTGCACCGAATCTATCGTTCTTCTTCTCTAACGGCTTAGACCCAGAATATACGGTGATTGGTCGTGTCGCCCGTCGTATTTGGGCAACGGTGATGCGGGAAAAATATGGTGCGAACGAACGAAGCCAAAAGCTCAAATATCACGTGCAAACATCCGGTCGTTCGTTACACGCACAAGAAATCGACTTTAATGACATTCGTACCACTTTACAAGCGTTAATGGCCCTTCAAGATAACTGTAACTCCTTGCATACGAACGCCTACGATGAAGCGATTACGACACCTACGGAAGAATCGGTTCGTCGAGCGATGGCTATTCAGCTCATTATTACAAAAGAGCACGGGTTATCAAAAAACGAAAACCCACTTCAAGGTTCATTTATTATAGAAGAGTTAACCGACCTAGTTGAACAAGAGGTTTTAAAAGAGTTTGATCGTCTTAACGACCGGGGCGGTGTACTCGGTGCGATGGAAACACAATATCAACGAAGCAAAATTCAAGAAGAATCGATGTACTATGAAATGAAAAAACACTCAGGTGAACTACCGATTATTGGTGTCAATACGTATCTAAATCCAAATCCTCCTTCAGAAGAAGAATTAAATAACATGGAATTAGCGCGTGCAACAAAAGAAGAGAAAGAAACACAAATTCGTAATTTAAAAGCGTTCCACGAGCGAAATAAAGACAAAGTAGATGAAGCGCTAAAACGCTTAAAAGAAACGGCGGTCTCCGGAGGTAATATTTTTGCCGAACTCATGGAAACCGTCAAAGTGGCGAGCCTCGGCCAAATTACTAAAGCCCTTTACGAAGTGGGCGGTCAATATCGCCGAAACATGTGATTTTTGATAAGGTCATTCTCCTTTTTTTTAAAGAGGGGCATGACCCTTTTTTTATTAATGGGTATAATAGAAGTGAAGGAAAACGAGATGTACGATTCGAAAATATGTTTGGCCGTAATTGCTCGCTCCTTGGTCGTAGGGGTTATTATTATGTGTAGGATGTGTCTTAGGTGAAAAAATTTGGCTACGTACTCATCATTGGCTTACTTGTATATGTGACAAAACAGTTGTATCTTCACCAATTAGGTGCGATTCCCTTTTTATTATTTGCGGTTTATTTTTTCTACTTAGGGATAAAAGAATTGAGGAAAGAACGAGCACACACGAAAGACCGGCGCAAACGGGCGAGCAATTCGTAATTTTCTTTAGCAAGAAACTCACTTCTATCTAGCATAAATGATTTGGATTTGTTTATAATGAGTATTATGGATTTTCGACGATTCTATTAGTTTGTCTTTTTTCACTCGAATATTTGAGTGTGAAATATAGAAAGGATGTGCAGATGTTGAGTTTGGATCAGTTATCTCAAGAACAATTGCAAGAAATGTCGCTTATCGAACTTGCTCATGCCATTTTAAACAACCAGAAACAACCGCTATCCTTTCATGACCTGTTAACTGAAATTGCTCAATTGACAGGTCGTTCGGAAAGCGAAATTCGTGAGAAAATGGTTCAATTTTACACAGACTTAAATATCGATGGTCGCTTCTTATGTATTGGGGAAAACAAGTGGGGCTTGCGTGCATGGTACCCAGTAGAGCAAATTGAAGAAGAAACCGCTCCAACGATCAAGCCGAAGAAGAAAAAGGCGAAAAAGATTGTTGATGAAGATCTCGATGATTTCGAAGATCTTGACGATGAGGACCTTGACTTTGATGACCTCGACGACTACGACGATGACGACTTAGTTGATGATGTAGATGATGACGATTATGAAGAACTGGACGAAGAAGACGAGTTTGATGAAGATCTAGTCGAGGATGACTACGACTTAGATGATGAGTTAGAGGATGAAGATGAGCTAGACATTGAGGATGACGAAGAAGAATTATAATCTTCTTGACTTCCTTTGGTGAAGACGATAGTATTTTATTTGGGCTCCTTAAAAAAGGAACTGAAATGAAAATGATACGCTCCCTTACCATTTGTAAGCGGAGCGTTTTCTATTTTCTCCCCCAAAAAAATTATTTTGAATGGTTTCAGTGCATACTTGAAATAAGTTTCGCTGGAGCTATGGAGAACGAAGAGGGACCTAGTGCCTCGTTCATCGAAGTAGGAAAACATACTAAAGGGGGAACTAGTATGACAAAATACATTTTTGTAACAGGTGGCGTCGTATCATCTTTAGGAAAAGGAATTACAGCAGCTTCTCTAGGACGGCTACTAAAAAACCGCGGTTTAAACGTAACGATTCAAAAGTTTGACCCATACATTAACGTCGACCCAGGGACCATGAGCCCTTATCAACACGGTGAAGTATTCGTGACAGACGATGGAGCAGAAACAGACTTAGACTTAGGTCACTACGAACGTTTTATTGATATTAATTTAAACAAATATAGCAATGTGACGACAGGGAAGATTTATTCAACGGTTCTGAAAAAAGAACGTCGTGGAGATTATCTAGGTGGAACAGTTCAAGTGATTCCGCATATTACAAACGAAATTAAAGAACGCGTCTTTCGTGCCGGAAAAGAAACAAACGCCGATGTCGTCATTACTGAGATCGGTGGTACGGTTGGAGACATTGAATCCTTGCCGTTTTTAGAAGCGATTCGTCAAATCAAAAGCGACGTTGGCCGTGATAATGTTATGTACATTCATTGTACGCTTGTTCCATACATTAAAGCGGCAGGGGAAATGAAAACGAAGCCAACTCAACATAGTGTGAAAGAATTACGTAGCCTTGGCATCCAGCCAAACGTGATTGTCGTTCGTACAGAAATGCCAATTTCCCAAGAGATGAAAGACAAAATCGCGTTATTCTGTGATATCGATCCGAAAGCGGTGATTGAGGCGCGAGACGCAGATACATTATACGCTGTACCACTAGCACTGCAAGAGCAAAAATTAGACCAAATCGTTTGCGAACATTTGAAACTAGATTGTCAAGAAGCGGATATGACCGAATGGAAAGCGCTAGTAGACAAAGTTCGCAACTTGTCCAACAAAACGAAAATTGCACTTGTTGGTAAATATGTGGCTTTACAAGACGCCTATATTTCCGTTGTTGAAGCATTAAGACATGCTGGTTATGCATTTGATACAGATGTGGAAATTAAATGGATTAATGCCGAACATGTGACAAAAGAAAACGTATCCGAGTTGTTAGGCGATGTGGACGGTATCCTCGTTCCAGGTGGATTCGGTGATCGCGGTGTCGAAGGAAAAATTGTCGCTGCACAATATGCTCGTGAAAATAAAGTGCCGTTCCTCGGTATTTGCTTAGGTATGCAAATCGCCTGCATTGAATACGCACGGCACGTGCTTAACTTAGAGGGAGCGCATTCCGCTGAAATTGATCCAAATACGAAATACCCAATTATTGACCTATTACCTGAGCAAAAAGATGTCGAAGATTTAGGAGGAACGTTGCGCCTAGGTTTATATCCTTGTAAGTTAGTACCAGGAACAAATGCATATGCAGCGTACAATAAAGAAGTTGTCTATGAACGCCATCGTCACCGTTATGAATTTAATAATATGTTCCGTCAACAAATGGAAGAGGCGGGCTTTGTCTTCTCTGGTACAAGCCCAGATGGACGTTTAGTAGAAATTATCGAATTAAAAGATCACCCATGGTTTGTCGCTTCCCAATTCCACCCAGAATTCACATCCCGCCCAACACGTCCACAGCCGCTCTTCCGCGACTTTGTCAAAGCGGCCATTAGCACAAAACAATAATATATAGAAAGGTTCAAGGGAATCCTTGAACCTTTTTTATCGAGAGAAAATAATCTAGAACATCTACGCAAGTGTCTGTTATACCGATGTAGGTGTCTAGAATCAAAGTGAAATTGACTAAAAAGTGTCCGGAAAACTAATAACATGGTTCCGAACTTACTCTCTACTTGCCATTTGTGACACGGTTTGTGCCGTATCTCTACTTTATGTGCCTTTAAGAAACTCCGAAGTTTATAAAAAAGAGCTAGCCGAATCTAAAGGCCAGCTCTTCTGAACGAATTTTAATATTCGTTCAACATTTCTTCCAAAGTAAACTTTAGGCAGAAATAAATGTATAACGCAGCGATGGTTGCCGGGAAGCCTACTCGTTCGCCTGATTCGTCAGGAAGCATACTTTTAATCACTTTTGTATCAATATGTACATCCGCTAATGTCGTTAAGTCTTTTGCGCTATCAGACGAAACAGCACCTGACACCGCCACGAACGGAATTTGTTTTTCTACAAGCTGTTGTCCTAGCTGAAGTGCATCCTCGTCGGTACTGAATCGGCTAACAAGCAGTACCCGATCGGCAGAAGTTAGTTCATCGAGTTGATCAGCAGCTAAAATTCGAGCGTTGGCTAGAGGTTCTTTTCCTTTTAACGCTTCAATTGCCACAACTTCCATTTCGCCAAACCCACAAATGTATATGTTGCCTTCGCCTACTGCTGCTTGTGCTAACAATCGGGCACCGTCTTCAATCGAAAATTCCTCTTTATCGAAAATACGGTTCATTAACCCAGATAATTGAGTAGTGAACATTTTAATCAAATTAATCAACCCCTTAAAATGGTAGGATTGTCAACGAATATTATTTATAAGTGTCGTCTCTCATTATAAAAGTGATGGAGGGGAAAAGCAAAAGAGGATGATGACTTCTGTCGAAAATCTTTTTAAGACAGGAGCAGGAAATAGTAGGAAAAACAAGAAGTATTATTTAACCAATACCAATAGTTTCGTATAATGGGATGTAGGTAGGAACTTTTGGGCTATGGGAACGAGGATAAGGGAGTGAAAGGAATGAAAGAAAAAATTTTAATCGTTGATGACCAGTTTGGCATTCGTATTTTGTTGAACGAAGTATTGCAAAAAGAAGGATATGAAACGTTTCAAGCCGCAAATGGTATTCAGGCATTAGAAATTTTAGAAAAAAATTCACCAGATTTAGTATTGTTAGACATGAAAATTCCTGGAATGGATGGGATTGAAATATTAAAACGGATGAAAGAAAAAGATCCAGATATTCGTGTGATCATTATGACCGCCTATGGTGAATTGGATATGATTCAAGAGGCCAAGGACTTAGGAGCGCTTACGCATTTTGCGAAACCGTTTGATATTGATGATATTCGTCAAGCAGTCAAGGAATACTTACCAATTCGTTCAAACTAATTGCAAAATATTTTTGTTAATCGTTCGAACTTGTTGGTAAAATGGGCATGATTTTGGTATCATACTAATGAATTTTAAAAGTAAGTCTACCAGATGAGTACATATTTCAAACGATGAGGTTCTGGCGGACTTTTTTGAATTTATTAAGGAGGAAGAAAAATGCCTTTAGTTTCCATGACTGAAATGTTGAACAAAGCAAAAAAAGAAGGCTATGCTGTTGGGCAGTTCAACTTAAACAACCTTGAGTTCACGCAAGCAATTTTACAAGCAGCTCAGGAAGAAAAGTCACCGGTCATCCTTGGTGTATCTGAAGGTGCTGGACGTTACATGGGTGGCTTTAAACTCGTTGTGAATATGGTAAAAGCGCTCATGGAAGAATACAATGTGACCGTTCCAGTAGCGATTCACTTAGACCACGGTTCTAGCTTCGAATCTTGTGCGAAAGCTATTCATGCTGGATTTACTTCTGTTATGATTGACGCTTCTCATCATCCATTTGAAGAAAACGTAGCAATCACTTCCAAAGTAGTAGAATTAGCCCATATCCACGGTGTTTCCGTAGAAGCAGAGCTTGGTGTCGTTGGTGGTCAAGAAGATGATGTAGTGGCTAATGGCATCATTTACGCCGATCCAGATGAGTGTGAAGAGCTTGTAAAACGTACAGGAATCGACTGCTTAGCGCCAGCATTAGGTTCTGTACATGGCCCTTACAAAGGTGAGCCTAACTTAGGATTTGCGGAAATGGAAGAAATCAGCAACCGTACAGGTGTACCGCTCGTTCTTCATGGTGGAACTGGAATTCCAACAAAAGATATTCAACGTGCGATTTCCCTTGGTACAGCGAAAATCAACGTAAATACGGAAAACCAAATCGCATCTTCGAAAAAAGTTCGTGAAATTTTAGCAGAAAAACCAGACCTATACGATCCTCGTAAATATTTAGGACCTGCTCGTGAAGCGATTAAAGAAACTGTAAAAGGAAAAATGCGCGAGTTCGGTTCTTCTGGAAAAGCTGAATAATGAACGGATCAAGACCTGTCAAGGGGATCCCCCTTTGTCAGGTCTTCTCTTCAAATGGAAAAATGATTTTGTCCGCTTGTTCTCCTGCGATTCTATAGGTTTAATTTCACTAGATTTTTCCATCCGACTTTTATTACAAACGAATTTGCTACCGTCATTAGGAGGAATAGAAAACATGAAATTTTTTATTGATACAGCGAACCTTGCCGAAATTAAAGAAGCACATGAGCTTGGTATTTTAGCTGGTGTAACAACCAACCCATCGCTTGTGGCAAAAGAAAACGTATCATTTCACGATCGTCTTCGCGAAATCACATCATTTGTATCGGGGTCTGTCAGTGCCGAAGTTATTGCCACAGATGCAGAAGGGATGATTAAAGAAGGAAAAGAACTCGCTCAAATCGCTCCAAACATTACGATTAAAGTACCAATGACACCAGATGGATTAAAGGCTGTTCATGCGTTTTCCAAAGAAGGAATCAAAACGAACGTGACGCTCGTATTTAGCGCAAACCAAGCGTTACTAGCAGCACGTGCAGGCGCAACGTATGTGTCCCCATTTTTAGGACGTCTAGATGATATCGGTCATGACGGCTTAGATTTAATTGAAAAAATTGCTCATATTTTCGATATTCATGGGATTGAAACTGAAATTATTGCAGCATCTATTCGCCATCCTCAGCACGTCACAGAAGCAGCATTACGTGGGGCTCACATTGCGACGGTACCGTATAAAGTCTTAATGCAACTGTTTAAACATCCATTAACAGATAAAGGGATTGAAGCATTTTTAGCTGACTGGAATCAAGCATTTAACAAATAACGATCGACTCACGCCTTTTTGCAAAAAAGTATACGTTTAAAAATTTTCCAATTAATACATGTTAAGGTGTAAAACGAGTAAACTAAGTGAAAACTAGACATACATCTTGTGGAAAACGTAATCGAGTCTATGCAATGGGTGATAACTGAGCAGCATTTCGAATGGAAATGTGGAGAAGGGAGTCAAAAATGGAAAAGTTAAAAATAGCAGGAGGATCACCATTACAAGGAACCGTCAAAATTAGCGGCGCAAAAAACAGTGCCGTTGCATTAATTCCTGCTACGATTTTAGCTGATTCTCCTGTCACAATTGAAGGTCTACCAGATATTTCGGATGTTCATATTTTAAAAAGCTTGCTTGAAGAAATTGGTGGTAAAGTCCAATTAAGTGATGGCGAAATGACCGTTGACCCATCCCAAATGATTCCCATGCCTCTTCCAAATGGGAATGTGAAAAAGTTACGGGCTTCTTATTATTTAATGGGAGCCATGCTCGGGCGCTTTAAAAAAGCGGTCATTGGCTTACCTGGCGGATGTCATTTAGGACCACGACCAATAGACCAACACATTAAAGGATTTGAAGCGTTAGGTGCGAAGGTGACGAACGAGCAAGGGGCCATTTATTTACGTGCCGATGAGCTTCGTGGTGCTCGAATTTATTTGGACGTTGTCAGTGTCGGAGCAACCATTAACATTATGCTTGCTGCGGTATTAGCGAAAGGCCGCACCATCATTGAAAACGCGGCGAAAGAGCCAGAAATTATTGATGTAGCCACATTGTTAACGAATATGGGAGCTCGAATTAAAGGGGCAGGTACGGATGTAATCCGGATTGATGGTGTGGATTCGTTAAGTGGTTGCCGTCATACGATTATCCCTGACCGAATTGAAGCAGGAACGTTCATGATTTTAGCAGCAGCGATAGGAAAAGGTGTGTTTATCGATAACGTGATTCCCCTACATTTAGAGTCGGTGACAGCGAAATTACGCGAAATGGGCGTACCTATTGAAGTTGGTGACGATCAAATTTTTGTGGGATGGGCTGATCATTTGAAAGCCGTCGATGTAAAAACACTTGTGTATCCTGGTTTCCCTACAGATTTACAACAACCGTTTACTTCTCTTTTAACAAAAGCAGAAGGAACGTCCGTTGTAACCGATACCATTTACTCCGCAAGATTTAAACATATCGATGAGTTACGCCGGATGAACGCTGATATTAAAGTTGAAGGGCGTTCAGCCATCGTGCATGGGCCGATTCAATTACAAGGTGCAAAAGTTCGAGCGAGTGACCTCCGAGCTGGTGCCGCGTTAGTCATCGCTGGATTAATGGCAGATGGAATTACAGAAGTAACCGGTTTAGAACATATTGATCGTGGGTATTGCGAACTGGTCGAAAAGCTCACTGGTCTTGGAGCAACCGTTTGGCGTGAAAAAATGACAGAGGAAGAAATTGAACAGTTAAAAAATATGTAAATTCCTCTTTCAACTGCGAAAATGTGTTACAATAAATATGGATATGTGTTATACGAATAAAAGGGTAAGATGGGATTGTAACACAGGAGGAATAATTAATGGAAAGAAGCTTATCAATGGAATTAGTTCGTGTCACCGAAGCCGCTGCGTTAGCCTCAGCTCGCTGGATGGGTCGTGGAAAAAAGAATGAAGCGGATGAAGCCGCAACTTCAGCCATGCGTGACGTGTTTGATACGGTTCCAATGAAAGGAACAGTGGTGATTGGTGAAGGAGAAATGGACGAGGCTCCGATGTTGTACATTGGTGAAAAGCTAGGGACCGGTTATGGACCGCGAGTGGATGTTGCAGTCGATCCATTAGAAGGAACAAACATCGTTGCTTCCGGAGGCTGGAATGCGTTAGCCGTATTAGCAGTAGCCGATCACGGGAACTTATTACACGCCCCTGATATGTACATGGATAAAATCGCCGTAGGCCCAGAAGCGGTTGGTCAAATTGACATCAACGCTCCGATTATCGATAATTTAAAAGCGGTCGCAAAGGCAAAAAATAAAGATATTGAGGATGTCGTGGCTACCGTTTTGAATCGCCCGCGTCACGAACACATTATTCAACAATTGCGCGAAGCGGGAGCGCGTATTAAATTAATTAATGACGGAGATGTAGCAGGCGCGATTAATACCGCTTTTGACCATACAGGTGTTGATATTTTATTCGGTTCTGGTGGAGCACCTGAAGGAGTTATTGCCGCTGTCGCCTTGAAATGCTTAGGTGGAGAACTTCAGGGACGTTTGTTACCACAAAATGAAGCAGAAGTGGAGCGTTGTCGGAAAATGGGTCTTGATACAGAAAAAGTTCTACGAATGGAAGACCTAGTTCGTGGGGACGATGCCATTTTTGCCGCTACTGGTGTAACGGATGGTGAATTATTAAAAGGTGTTCAATTTAAAGGGTCCTATGGCTTAACCCATTCCGTTGTTATGCGAGCAAAATCTGGAACGGTCCGTTTTATTGAAGGACGCCATAGTTTGAAGAAAAAACCTCATCTTGTTATAAAACCTTAATTTTTTTAGCGACGATTGGAAACCCTTTCTTCCCAAGAAATTCAATCGAGGCAAGCATGTCGCTTGCCTCCATGTTCAATAAACGGTTTTTAGGTGCGGCATGTCTCTTAACGATGGTGGTCGAGGATGCCCTTCATCTCCTTTTTATCTTCACGTTTTCCCAGCTCGATCGAATAAAAGAGGGATGCGATACAGCCTCCTGATACTGTCGGCTTTCCTTATTAATCTACACATGCTTTTTCCTAATTCTCATTTTTTAATAAAAATTATGATGCTCTCATTGATTCTTTTCATAACTTGTGGTTAAAATAGAGGTTGTTTTTTGTAAGCGATTTGAAAAAACACTTACCCAGTAGAAAAGTAAGAAAACATGGGGAATTTAGGGAACAACTACGTCCGTCCTTTGATCATCTTCTTACTTGTTCACCTTCAAGGAATGTCACTCGCTTCTTTCCTTTCTTGCTCAAGTTGAATTCTTTATGAAAATCAATTCTTTGTATTTAACTAGCTTCATAAAAACAAAAAGTTGAAAAAAGAAAAGTGTGGTGTCGACATGGAAGAATTAACAATTTCAAGTCTCGAAAATATGAAATTAAAAGAGTTATATGAACTTGCACGAGAATATAAAATCTCTTATTACAGTAAATTGACGAAAAAAGAATTAATTTTCGCCATTTTAAAAGCTCGTGCTGAACAAGAGGGCTACTTCTTTATGGAAGGTGTCCTAGAAATTATTCAATCCGAGGGGTTCGGATTTTTACGTCCAATTAATTACTCCCCAAGTTCCGAAGATATTTATATTTCGGCTTCCCAAATTCGTCGTTTTGACCTCCGAAACGGGGATAAAGTATCAGGAAAGGTGCGTCCGCCGAAGGAAAACGAACGTTATTATGGTTTGCTGCATGTGGAAGCCGTTAACGGAGAAGACCCAGAAATTGCTAAAGAACGGGTACACTTTCCAGGGCTCACCCCTTTATATCCAAATCGCCAAATCAAACTAGAAACAACACCGAATAATTTATCAACGCGCATTATGGACTTAATTACACCGGTTGGATTTGGTCAACGTGGATTAATTGTCGCGCCTCCAAAAGCAGGTAAAACGATGTTATTAAAAGAAATTGCGAATGCGATTACGACCAATCATCCGGAGGCTGAACTCATTGTTTTATTAATTGATGAACGTCCAGAAGAAGTAACTGATATTGAACGGTCTGTCGATGCAGAAGTCGTAAGCTCCACGTTTGACGAAGTCCCGGAAAACCATATTAAAGTAGCCGAGCTTGTGCTTGAGCGAGCGATGCGTCTAGTTGAGCACAAACGAGATGTGATTATTTTGATGGATAGTATTACTCGATTAGCACGTGCGTATAACTTAGTTATTCCTCCGAGCGGACGTACGTTATCAGGGGGGATTGACCCAGCTGCATTCCACCGTCCAAAACGCTTCTTCGGAGCCGCCCGTAACATTGAAGAAGGTGGCAGCTTAACGATTTTAGCAACCGCCTTAGTTGATACCGGTTCACGTATGGATGATGTCATTTATGAAGAATTTAAAGGAACAGGAAATATGGAGCTTCATCTCGACCGCTCGTTAGCGGAAAAACGTATTTTCCCTGCCATTGATATTCGTCGTTCGGGAACTCGAAAAGAAGAGCTCCTTATTCCGAAAGAACATTTAGAGTACTTATGGGCCATTCGTAAGACGATGTCTGATGCACCAGATTTTGCCGAGAAGTTTTTACGAAAACTAAAACAGACGAAATCGAACGAAGAATTTTTTGCCTTATTAGCCGAAGAAATGAAAGTGAACGGGCACGGGAAAAAATTATTATAAGAGCGAATAGAGCAACTTTACTCAGCATTCGTGGCAATTTGTTGGTAAATTCCATTATTGCAATTCCAAAATGAACTTGCTATAATGGGGTCAGTGTGTATTTTGAGTGATTGCGGTCGGTATAGGTCCGCATCGAAATATAGAACTCTGTTTCGAAATGATTCAGGGCGGAAGGAGTTGAAAAGAATGAAACAAGGAATTCATCCAGAATACAAGAAAGTTCTTGTAAAATGTGCATGTGGTAACGAATTTGAAAGCGGCTCTGTAAAAGACGAGGTACGCGTTGAGATCTGCTCCGAGTGCCATCCTTTCTATACAGGTCGTCAAAAATTCGCTAGCGCAGCAGGTCGCGTTGAGAAATTCAATAAAAAATACGGCCTTAAGTAATAACCGACTAAAACAGGCAAGAAATCATTCCTTGCCTGTTTTTTATTAGTACATATTGAGGAATGTATAAGAGTGTGTGAACATTTGCTCATTTTATAGATCAGAATTTGCTATTTGAAATATATTGGGGAGATTTCAACGAGGAAGGAGCGCCAGGTTCATGTATGTTATGAAGCAGTCAGGATGGGTAGAGGTCATCTGCGGAAGCATGTTTTCCGGTAAATCAGAAGAACTAATTCGTCGTGTGCGTCGCGCACAGTTTGCCAAACAACAAATCATGGTGTTTAAGCCGAAATTGGACAATCGTTATAGCGAAGAATCGGTTGTTTCCCATAACGGTCATTCAGTTTTAGCGAAACCTGTAGAAACTTCCCGGGAAATTGAACAATATGTCGAAGAAAACGTTGATGTGGTGGCCATTGATGAAGTGCAATTTTTTGACGAAGAGATTATTCCGGTTGTTCAAAATTTAGCGAACAATGGTCATCGAGTGATTCTTGCTGGGTTGGATCAAGATTTCCGTGGTGAACCGTTTGGACCTATGCCATATTTAATGGCTATTGCCGAACAAGTGACGAAATTACAAGCCGTATGTACCGTATGTGGTTCACCGGCGAGTCGAACACAGCGTCTGATTAACGGAAAGCCTGCTTTCTATGATGACCCAGTTATTTTAGTTGGTGCTTCAGAAGCATACGAGCCACGTTGTCGACATCATCATGAAGTGCCTATTAGAACAGAAGAAGCATCCACGGTGACTGTCCAAAAACGCCTATAAGGTTATGCGCATAACCTCTTTCGCTGCGGACAAGATAAGCGAAGGAGGTGTTTTTTTATGAAAATTATTTATTATATCGTAGGTGTTTTGATCATTAGTTCGTTCGTTGGTTGTGGCATGCTAGATCGTTCATTCGAAAGGGAAGAAGACCGAAACGGACAACGCTTTGTCTCAAACCGGGAAACGAACTGGGAAGGATACGAAGATGAAGGAAAGTATTATCAAAATCCCAACTTGCTCCATTTCCCAGAACGGACAGCTGTCAATAACGATGATGATGTGGAAATGGCTGCAGATATCGTGGTACAAGCAGGGTATGAACCCGATTCCATTTGGATTAACGGAAATACGATGTGGGTAAAAGCCACAGCTACTCAGACCTACGGTCACGAAAAACGGTTAAAAGAAGAAGCGAAACTGCGGAAAAAATTATTAAATGCGCTGCCTCGCTATCAATTTGAAGTCAAAATCGTCGAAGGCGGTTAAAATCACAGCTTCGTTGAATAGGACATGGCCTCGAGATACTGCCCGTTCTTTCCTTTACTGAATCTTTCGGGTATACTATAATTATAATGTTATGGACATAAATTAGAGGTGAATGGCCATGTTTGATCGATTACAAGCAGTAGAAGTGCGCTACGAAAAGCTAAATGAGCTTTTAAGTGACCCGGAAGTGGTTAGTGATCCAAAAAAATTAAGAGATTATTCAAAAGAACAATCAGATATTGAAGAAACGGTACAGACGTATCGTGAGTATAAATCGGTTCGTGAACAATATCAGGATGCGAAATCCATGCTTGAAGAGAAACTGGATCCTGAAATGCGGGAAATGGTAAAAGAGGAAATCTCCGAGCTAGAAGAGCGGATTGAGGAGTTAGAAGAAAAATTAAAAATCTTACTTTTACCAAAAGACCCGAACGATGAAAAGAACGTTATTATGGAAATTCGTGGGGCAGCCGGTGGGGAAGAGGCAGCCCTATTTGCTGGTGACCTTTACCGCATGTACACCCGTTATGCGGAGTCACAAGGATGGAAAACAGAAGTTATTGAAGCGAGCCCAACTGGTTTAGGTGGATATAAAGAAATTATTTTTATGATTAACGGTAAAGGGGCTTATTCAAAGTTAAAATTTGAAAACGGTGCACACCGTGTGCAACGCGTTCCTGAAACGGAATCAGGTGGACGGATTCATACGTCTACGGCAACGGTCGCTTGCTTACCTGAGGCCGAAGAAGTAGAAGTAGAAATTAACGAAAAAGATATCCGGGTGGATACGTTTGCTTCCAGTGGTCCAGGTGGACAAAGCGTAAATACAACAATGTCCGCTGTTCGTTTAACTCACATTCCAACGGGGATTGTCGTATCGTGTCAAGACGAAAAGTCCCAAATAAAAAATAAAGAAAAAGCGATGAAAGTATTACGTGCCCGTATTTATGATAAATACCAACAAGAAGCACGGGCAGAATACGATGCACAGCGTAAATCTGCCGTCGGTACTGGAGACCGCTCCGAGCGCATTCGTACGTATAACTTCCCGCAAAATCGGGTAACCGACCATCGTATCGGTTTAACGATTCAAAAGCTCGACCAAATTTTAGAAGGAAAGCTCGATGAAATTATTGATGCGCTCATTTTAGAAGATCAATCTAGAAAACTACAAAGTGTACAGGAGCAAAAGCAATGAAAGTGTTTGAAGCCCTCCAATGGGCTTCTTCTTTTTTAAAAACGTACGGTCGAGACGAAAATGCGGGAGAACTATTATTACAGCATGTACTTAGGATGAATCGCTCGCAATTATTAGCGAACATAAGGATGGATATTCCATTTGAACAGTTACAAACGTTTCAAACATATGTCCACCAACATGCCACAGGAGTTCCAGTTCAGCACATTACCGGAAAAGAAGAATTTTTTGGACGAACGTTTTCAGTGAATGCTCATGTGTTAATTCCCCGTCCCGAAACGGAGGAATTAGTGGATGGCATGCTACGCCGTATACGGACAATGTTCCCAACAAAAGATACATTAACGGTTGCTGATATTGGAACTGGTAGTGGCGCGATTGCTATTACAATGAAGTTAGAACAACCTTCGTTACAAGTGCTGGCCGTTGATATATCAGAAAAAGCACTTGAAGTAGCGAAAGTAAACGCTCAATCGTTACAAGCAGATGTTCAATTTTTCCGCGGAGATTTGTTGCAACCGCTCATTGAACGAGGTATACAGCTCGATGTCTTATTGTCTAATCCTCCATATATACCGGTGGGTGAAAAAGAAGCTCTGTCCCCTGTCGTGAAAGACCATGAGCCACATACGGCGTTGTTTGGAGGAGAAGATGGCCTCGATTTTTACCGTCGCTTTGCTCGTGAGTTGCCAAAAGTGATGAAAAAGAGAAGTTTAGCCGGTTTTGAAATTGGGGCCGGGCAAGGTGAAGCGGTCAAACACATGTTTCAACACGCGTTTCCGGAAAGCGATGTTGAGGTCGTGTTCGACATAAACGGGAAAGATCGGATGGTTTTTGTAACGTGGGATGTGTCGGAGTAAGGAAAAACTCAATTCGGATGAGAGAGGGGAGAACCTTAACAAGTTCTTCCCATATTTTTTTTAATTTCATAGTTTACTATTCACCATCTTAGACCATAATGGCTACTGAAGGGATGGTGGAGAAAATGAAAAAAGCAACCTTTTTAGCGTGGATGTATATTTTTTTAATCTCTGTCGGAACAATGATTAGTTTACATATGCCAACTACAAAGACGATCGCCGAAGACGTACAGGTTATACCTGCAGAAGCGATTCGATTACGAATTTTAGCAAATAGCAACGGAAAAGAAGACCAAGAGCTGAAACGGAAAATTCGCGATGCCGTGAATGAACAAATTACATTATGGGTACAAGATTTGACTTCTATTGAAGAAGCGAGAGCTGTACTTCAAGCGAACTTACCTCTTTTAGAAGAAATTGCCAAAGATGTGATGGAACAGGAAGAAAATATTCAACCAGTTTCGGTCAATTTTGGGAAAGTATCGTTTCCTACAAAGCTATACGGTCAATTTCTTTATCCTGCCGGGGAATATGAGGCTATTTTAATTACACTGGGCGAAGGAAAAGGTGCCAATTGGTGGTGTGTTTTATACCCGCCCCTCTGCTTTTTGGACTTTTCTAACAGCGTTGCGACAAGTCCAGGGTTTGAAGAAGAAGAACAAACGAATGAAACGGTTGAAATCGCTTCTGAACCAACAACAGATTCAAAAGAGCAAAAACCGGTGTATGCAGGTGATGAAACGCAAGAAGTGGAAGTAAAGTTTTTCGTCTGGGAGCTGTTTAAAGACTTGTTCGCTCTGTGAATAAATGTGAATAACTTGTGGATAAGTAGGGGCTCTGTGGAAAAGGAGCTTCTTTTTTTATGGATAGGAAAAAGTTTTTCCGTTCTATTGTTCTATTATTTCTATGAAAACATATTCATAGAGTAAGAACTAAAGGGGGAATGAAAATGGGAACGATTCGTGTCGCTGAAAAAGAAGACTTTCAAAAGTTAAAAGAGTTTTTGCAAGATGGTAACGTATCTGCTAATGGGATGGATCATGACAACAACGTTTTTTTTATCGTCGAAAATGAGCAGAATGAATTGCTTGCAGCATTAGGCATTGACTTTGAACAATCGGTCGGATTATTGCGTTCTTTCGTTATTAAAGTGGGAATGAATGATATCCATTTATTTTCTTTATTTGAACGAGTGTTCCAGTATAGTAAACAACAAGCCATCGAAACGGTGGTGTTAGCCACAGATAAGTTGTCCGTTCTACCTATTTTTCAAGGACTTGGGTTTGAATGGGTAGAAAAAGAACAGCTACCATCTGCGTTACAGTCGTTGGAGCATGGTCGCAGCTTATTAGAGCAGCCAAATCGGTATTGGATGAAAAGAGACTTCTCCTAAGTTGAGGATAAACTGTGAATAAATCAAGTAATTTATTCACAGATTGTTGATTTTATCCACATATATCCACAGTTTTATCCACAGAATGTGTAACATTTTTCCCCATACGGAGTCGGTGCTTGTTTTCAACGGCGTCATCTTTTATACTGGCAACAGTGAATAATATCGAGACAGCGGACAATCGTATTGTCGAACGGTAGATAGAAGAAGGAGAATGACCATGAAAACGTTTCAGTGGATTGTGGATAAAGGTGTGGATAATTTAGGTACTTGTCCACAAATTTCACAGGCAGCCCACTTTTTACAGCAAAATGAAGTCGTCGCATTTCCGACAGAAACGGTGTATGGACTGGGAGCTAACGCTAAATCGGATGAAGCGGTTCAAAAAATATATGAAGCAAAAGGAAGACCGTCCGATAATCCACTTATTGTGCATATCGCTTCAAAGGATCAGCTAGAAGAAATCGTCGCCGACATTCCGAAACAAGCACAACAGTTAATGGACGCATTTTGGCCAGGACCGCTCACGATTATTTTTTATAAAAAGGACGGAGTGTTGTCCGAAAAAGTGACGGCGGGATTAAATACGGTTGCCGTCAGGATGCCTGATCACCCGGTGGCGTTATCATTAATACGTTGCGCAGGGCTTCCAATCGCCGCTCCAAGTGCAAATCGATCTGGGAAACCGAGTCCAACGACCGCGAAACACGTATGGAATGATTTAAACGGTCGAATTGCCGGACTAATCGACGGTGGCGAAACAGGCGTAGGGGTCGAATCGACCGTTGTGGACTGTACTGGAAGTGTAGTGCAAATTTTGCGCCCTGGAGGAATTACGAAAGAGCAGCTGGAAGAAGTCGTTGGTAAGGTAGAAGTGGATCCGACATTAAAGACAGGAATGGGAACACCGAAATCTCCAGGAATGAAATATGCTCATTATGCCCCAGACGCTCCCCTATTTTTACTTGATGGGGACCGTGAGTGGATTCAACAATGGATTCATGATAAGCGAAATGAAGGGCTTAAGGTTGGTGTGTTAACAACAGAAGAGCATGTTGCTGATTACAGGGCTGACGTTGTCCTGGCGTGTGGTCAGCGAGAAGATTTAGCAACGGTTGCGGCTTCTTTGTACGATACGTTACGAACGTTTGATGAATCCGGAGTCGACATGATTGTTTCAGAAGTGTTTCCAACGGAAGGTGTTGGCTTAGCGATTATGAATCGCCTATTAAAAGCAGCATCCTATCAATATTTAAAACAAGAAGAATAATGTATCTGAGGAATGTCCATCAATGTCGATGACGATGGGCATTTTTCTGTTATTGTCCCCCTATTCTAAATTGGGTTTAAGTGCATATATTGTGAGTAGGCACGTCCAAGGGGGGAATCATTTTTGTCAGCGTATGTGGGGGAATGGATTACATTATTCATGATGGCATTTGCCTTAGGAATGGATGCCTTTTCCATTGGATTAGGAATGGGAATGATTCGACTTCGACTGAAACAGTTTTTATACATAGGTTTTATGGTCGGATTGTTTCATGTGTGGATGCCGCTGTTAGGGATTATGGCAGGAAAATTTTTGTCGCAAAAGTTCGGTACATTTGCCACGTTTGTTGGTGGAGGCTTATTAATCGTCTTAGGACTACAAATGATTTTTTCTAGCTTTCTGGACAATGATGAGCTACGGGTGACTCCAAAAGGGGTGGGCATATTATTGTTTGCTTTAAGCGTTAGTTTAGACAGTTTTTCGGTAGGTCTTACGTTAGGCATTTTCGGTGCCCGAACAATCATTGCTATTGCAGGTTTCGGAATCATGGCAATGGTGCTTACATGGAGCGGATTACTTATCGGACGAAATGTTCAAAAATGGATTGGCAATTATAGCGAAGCGCTCGGGGGAAGTATTTTATTTGCTTTCGGGATCCAATTGATTTGGCCATTTTAAAAGGACCATTTTCTAGTGCAAGGCAATGTTCTATCTACAATTTTAAAAAATGGCTAGGATAAATGTCATTGTTGATTTTTAGCAAGTTATTCACAGTGAAGCGAAAGGTTGCGACTCCAGCGGGATCAAGAAGCCGCAAGACCCATACTTGAGCGTAGCGAGGGAAGCGGCTTGCCTCGAAAAGCGTCCGCCACAAGCGAAATGTATAAATATTAACAGTATTTTTAACAGACATTCATGCCAATTGACATTGGGTACATCGATGAATAAAATAACAGCAAAAGTTATCCACAGTTATTTTAAGGTAGAGCCTAAAAAATTGGTCTGAAATTAATAAAAAAATGTGTCTAGAACACGGAACAAAGTGACTCGAAGAACACCTCAACTTATATAGAATGAAACTTCTGTATCACGTCACAAAAATTTATAATCCGCCTTTCCGGCTTAAATGAAATTTCTAGAAACTGCAAATTTTTTTATTAAAGGGGACCTGTTTCAGTAGGTCCTTTTTCATGTTCAAAAACTGTTTAAATTTAGCCAAATTTTATAAAAACTTTTAAACTGTCTACTATGGAAAGTAAATAAATTCCTTTATAATGGTCATTAAGGGGGAAAGAAAATGATTAATATTTTGTTTGTTTGTACAGGGAATACGTGTCGTAGTCCGATGGCAGAAGCGATATTAAAGTCCCATAATATTGAAGGGGTATCGGTAAAATCAGCAGGTGTTTTTGCTATGGAAGGTTCCGACGCGTCATTAAATGCTAAGTTAGTTTTACAAGAAAATAATATCGAACATGTTCATTCTTCAAAAATGGTGACGATAAAAGAAGTAGAGTGGGCAACTTACATCTTAACCATGACCGAAAGTCATAAAAACATGATTCTTAGCCAATTTGAAGAAGCAGAGGGGAAAACGTTTACGTTAAAAGAATTTGTTGAACAAGATGAAGATGATCTTGATGTAGTTGACCCATTTGGTGGGGATATCGACGTGTATCGTCAAACATTTCAAGAGCTACAAACACTAATCGAGCAAGTTGTGCAAAAATTGAAAAAGGAGTAAAGAATCTGAGAGGGGAAAAGAGATGAAAAAGAAGTACAGGTTTAGTCTAAGGAAAAAGTTAGTTCTTTTCACTACATTACTAGCTCTCATTACTTATTCTACGAGTGCATTTTTTATTTATGTTGTGTATCCGTATGTATCCCAAACGATTGGAGAAGGCATTTTTACCATTACGACTTTGTCTCTAGGGATTTTATGGACGGGAATTTTAACATTTTTCATGGCTGGATTTATTACCAGACCATTGAAAAAGCTGGAAAAGGCAGCCATCGAAGCGTCTCATGGGAATATACATAACGATGTCGATGTGCCAAAAGCCGATGATGAAATTCGCTCACTGGCACTGGCATTTAACCAAATGTTAGGTAACTTACGCGAAATGGTTCATAACATCGAAGACAACTTCCAGCAAACGAATGAAAAAGTGGTTGCTATTTCAACGGCTTCCACCAAAGCTGCTGAACAGGCGGACCAAATTGCTAAGACGATTAGCGAAATTTCAGCGGGCGCCGAAAGCTCTGCCATTTCGATTCAACGAACAGCAGAAGCAATTGAAGACGTTACTCGTCTTGCTGAAGAAGTACAACAAAAAGCGAAAGCCTCTGAAGAAGTTTCCACAACGATGCTCAACGAATTGTATCACAGTAAGGAAGTTATTCGCTCTTTAATTGATGGTATTCAACGGTTAGCAAACGACAATCAGCAATCGTTAGAAGCAGTACATCGCTTAGAAGACAACGCCAAGAAAGTCGAGCAAATTATTCAGCTTGTTGGGGATATTGCCGAACAAACGAACTTACTTGCATTGAATGCTTCCATTGAAGCGGCACGTGCTGGTGAACATGGAAAAGGTTTTGCCGTCGTTGCTGAAGAAGTCCGTAAGCTAGCGGATGAAAGTGCCAAAGCGGTTCAAGGAATCTCAGATCTCATTAAAAACATCCAAACAGAAGTGCAACATGTCGTTGAACAAATTAAAGTACAAGTCGAAACAGCGAACGAAGAGGCGAAAAAAGGAACGGAAACGAACCGCGTCATTGAAGAAATGACGGATACAATCCATGAAGTCGCTGATGCGGTAAAATTCATTTCGAATCTCGTCGATCAACAAATGTCTAGTATTCAACAAACATCTATGCAGTCGCAAGAAGTAGCGGCTATTGCTGAGGAAACTTCAGCTGGTGCTGGCGAAGTAAATGCAGCGACCAAAGAACAAGCCGAAGTCATGGACAACGTGGAAAAACTAGCGTACGAATTAAAAGAACAAGCCGAAAAGTTAAAAGGAACCATTACGCGGTTTCATTTATAATGTGGTTAGATAAATGCTGCTCTTATCAGGGGCAGCTTTTTTTGGTTAGCGTTCGAGTTGATAAGAGTAAAAAACTATAAATAAGGGTAACTTTGTATAGGTATGAGCAAATACATTCGAATATGAGAAAAATTTCATATGTTATGAGCAAAAAAACTCAAGTTATGAGCAAAAAACTATCATTATGAGTAAAATGACTCCTGTTACGAAATATTTTTTTTTCGTTAGTCAAATGCTCATCCCCATCTAATTTCCTTTATATTTTTTCAACCCTGTGTCAAAATAGGAGAAGATACATTTAAGGTAAAAAAAGGAGGAGCATCATGAAAGTAGCCATTGCATCGGATCACGGTGGTGTGAATATCCGTAACGAAATAAAAAAATTGTTAGAAGAAATGGGCATCGAATACGAAGATTTCGGTTGTGAATGTGAAACGTCCGTCGATTATCCGGATTATGCGTTGCCAGTCGCCCAAAAAGTAGCGAAGGGTGAGTTTGACCGCGGCATTTTAATTTGCGGAACAGGTATCGGAATGAGCATTGCTGCTAACAAAGTAAAAGGGATTCGCTGTGCGTTAGTTCATGATGTATTTAGTGCAAAAGCCACACGTGAACACAATGACAGCAACATTTTAGCCATGGGAGAACGAGTGATTGGTCCGGGCTTAGCACGTGAAATTGCGAAAGTTTGGTTAACAACGGACTACGAAGGTGGGCGTCACGAACGTCGTGTGGAAAAAATTAAACAAATCGAGGAGCAAAATCAATAATCGAATGTCCTTCATTAAGGGGGCTTTAATATGGAACCGTTACGTCAATGGCAGGAAGATTTAAAGACGATTTTACGAGAATATCAGTCCCAAGCTCAGCTCAAACCAGGGCAGCTGTTTGTTGTTGGTTGTTCTACATCAGAAGTTGTCGGCGAGCGGATTGGTACAGCGGGCACATTAGAAATAGCGAAAATGATTTTCGAACAGCTCCAATCGTTTGCTAAAGATCATTCGCTTCATTTAGCGTTTCAATGCTGTGAACATTTAAATCGTGCGCTTGTCGTGGAACGCGAAGTTGCCGAACGGTATCAACTCGAAGAAGTGACGGTTGTTCCGGTGCGTAAAGCGGGAGGGGCGATGGCTACGTATGCGTTTGAACATTTCCAAGACCCAGTCGTAGTTGAACAAATTCAAGCACATGGCGGGATCGACATCGGAGATACGCTCATTGGGATGCACTTAAAGAGAGTGGCGGTACCTGTCAGAACTTCCTTAAAGCAGATCGGCCATGCCCATGTGACGTTAGCGAAAACACGCCCGAAATTAATTGGTGGGGCTCGTGCGGTGTATGAACGAACAACAGAGAATGAAAGCTGCTCTTCATAAACAGTAGGTTACTTACAATCTGAACAATTCATGATAAAATAAAAAAGAATTTTCGAAATTGAGGAAATTGTTATTGAACGATAGAAAAGGGGGATATGGATGAGCAAAATTGCCCAACAAGATAAGGAAGTTTATCAAGCGATACAAGATGAGTTACAACGTCAACAGACCAAAATTGAATTAATTGCTTCCGAAAACTTTGTTAGCGAAGCGGTCATGGAAGCCCAAGGGTCGGTATTAACGAATAAATACGCGGAAGGTTATCCAGGACGTCGCTATTACGGTGGTTGTGAATACGTTGACGTAGTGGAAGATTTAGCAAGAGAGCGAGCAAAAAAAATCTTTGGCGCTGACCATGCAAACGTTCAACCTCACTCCGGTGCCCAAGCCAATATGGCGGTTTATTTCACGGTGTTAGAACCAGGCGATACGGTTCTTGGTATGAACTTGTCTCACGGCGGGCATTTAACTCACGGAAGCCCAGTTAACTTTAGTGGGATTCAATACAACTTCGTCGAGTACGGTGTGGATGAAAAAACGCATACGATTAACTATGACGATGTGCTAGAAAAAGCTCGTCAGCACAAGCCAAAACTTATTGTTGCAGGAGCAAGTGCCTATCCGCGAATCATCGACTTTAAAAAATTCCGTGAAATCGCGGATGAAGTAGGAGCTTATTTAATGGTTGACATGGCCCATATTGCTGGTTTAGTTGCCGCCGGCGTTCATCCAAGCCCAGTACCGTATGCGGATTTTGTCACAACGACGACACACAAAACGTTACGCGGTCCACGTGGCGGAATGATTTTATGTAAAGAAGAATTTGCAAAGAAAATCGACAAAGCGATCTTCCCGGGTATTCAAGGCGGTCCGCTTATGCATGTTATTGCGGCGAAGGCGGTAGCGTTAGGTGAAGTCCTTCAAGACGACTTTAAAGTGTATGCTCAAAAAGTCGTGGATAATGCGAAACGTCTCGCTGAAGCCTTGAAGAACGAAGGACTAGACCTCGTATCTGGCGGTACAGACAACCATCTATTATTAGTCGATTTACGCTCCTTAAACTTAACAGGAAAAGTAGCGGAAAAGGTATTAGATGATATCGGTATTACCGTTAATAAAAACACGATTCCGTTTGATCCAGAAAGCCCGTTTGTCACAAGTGGTATCCGTATCGGAACAGCCGCCGTTACGACCCGAGGCTTTGGATTAGAGGATATGGATGAAATCGCTTCGATTATTGCTTATACGTTAAAACATCATGAGGACGAAGAAAAATTAGAACAGGCACGGAAGCGAGTAGAAGCTTTGGCAAAAAAATATCCCCTTTATGAAGGAAAATAACTTGTTCAAGACAGGCTAAATCGTAGCCTGTCTTTTTTGTGGTGCGCTGGCATGCGTGTTAATCTATAGAGTAAAAGTTCCTAGAGTATTGAGGCACTTCCGCTTTTTATTTCAATGAACATTACTTTTTTTCAATTTTTGTTCAAAATGTTACCGCTTTCTATGATTGAATATAGTTAGAGAAAATTATAATATAAAAATGTGAAATACTTCACAAATAAAAAACTAAGCAGTTTATTTTTTTAAAAATTTATGTGAAGTATTTCACATACTCAAAAGAATTACTTTCTACTAATTTCTATAGGAGATGACTAGCATGAAAAAACTTACTAGAAAAGTTGCAATCATCGGTACAGGATTAGTTGGCTCAAGTGCAGCCTATTCTATTATTAATCAGGGAATCTGTGATGAATTATTAATGGTTGATATAAACAAAGAAAGGGCACTCGGTGAAGCATTAGACTTATCGCATTGTATTGATTTTGTACATTCAAGAACGAAGGTTCGTGCGGCATCATATAGCGATTTAGAAGATGTCGATGTAGCCATTATTACTGCTGGTCCACCGCCAAAACCAGGACAAACTCGCCTTGATACACTAGGAATTGGCGCAAAAATTATGGAAGATATCGTTCCACAAATTATGGCGAGCGGTTTTAATGGAATATTCTTAATTGCTTCAAACCCAGTTGATATTATCACGTATCATGTGTGGAAACTATCCGGTTTGCCAAGAAATCGAGTAATCGGAACAGGTACTTCATTAGATTCTTCAAGATTAAAAACATTTTTATCTGAAATTTTAGATGTCGACCCAAGAAGTATTAGCGGTTACATGATGGGGGAACATGGTGATTCACAATTTGCCGTCTGGTCTCACACTTACGTTGGCGGAAAGCCCCTTCTAGATATCTTAGAGGAACGTAAAGAAGAAATCGGTGAAATCGATTTAGAGCAAATGGTCGACATGGTTAGAAAGGTTGGCTTTGAGATCTTAAAAAGAAAAGGGACAACTTACTACGGTATCGGAAGTACATTGGCTTATATTACAAAATCGATTTTTAATGACGATCATAAAATCATTGCCTTATCTTGCGTGTTAGATGGCGAGTATGGCGAGACGGATATTTGTACAGGAGTTCCGGCGATGATTACACGTGAAGGAATCAAAGAAATTGTAGAACTTCGACTAACTGAAGAAGAACAAGAAAAGTTCAGAAAATCCAATGCGGTTTTAAGGGAATATATGGATAGCATTGGTTACGGACAAAAGATGTTAGCATTTGTTTAATTCTCCTTTGTAATAAAACATGATCATCTATAGAAAGAAGGCACTTCTTATGAAAGAGTATGTGATGCCAAGAATTTTTAAAGCCTCCACAGGGATTGCGCAAGGAATTTTTGTAACGCTTGGTATTGGTCTGCTCATTAAAAACATTGGAACGAGTCTTGGAATTGAAGCACTTGTACAAATTGGTACGATTTCAATTAGTCTGATGGCACCAGCCATCGGTACGGGAATCGCCTTAATGATGGGAGCCAACGCTCTCGTTATATTCTCAGCGATGATCGCAGCGGCGGTCGGGGCTGGGGCTTTAAGCATTACAGAAGCAGGTGTTTTTATTAAAGCAGGGGAACCCATTGGAGCACTACTAACAGCTACCATCGCAACGTATGTAGGTAAGCGAATTAGTGGAAAAACACCTCTTGACATGATGGTTGTACCATTAGGAACGATTTTAATTGCTGGACTTGCTGGTTTATGGCTATCAACAGTTATTGCTCCGCTGTTAACAACGGTAGGTGGATTGATTAAAGCATCAACTGCCGGGAATCCATTACTATCTTCGATTATTTTAGCCGTTGTTTGGGGCCTATTCCTAATTTCACCGGCATCATCTGTGGCATTAGCGATGGCCTTAGATTTAAGCGGCATTGCAGGGGGAGCAGCTTTAGCAGGGTGTGCCGCACACTTTATAGGATTCTCCATCATATCCTGGAAGGAAAATCAGCTAGGCGGAATATTAGCGCAAGGTATATGTACTCCAAAAGTACAGTTGCCTAATATTACAAAAAACCCTTACATTTTATTGCCAACCTTGATTGCAAGTGCGATTGTTGGACCAATCTCCGCCTTAGTATTCAAAATTGAAGCCGGAAAAGAAATTGCGGGTATGGGATTAAGCTCTTTCGTGGCACCTATACAGTTGTTAACAACATATGAATTCGAATTTATCGTTCCAGCTATGTTAATCACTTATATTGTAATACCAGCAGTAATTTCTTACGGAGTATACTATATACTTAAAAAGGTTGGAAAGATAAAAGAACATGACCTGACATTACCGAACTAAATATTTGGAATGGAAAGAGCCGGGATAATATCAATGAAATCCCGGTTTTTTCTACAATTTAAGGGCTATTTAAAATAAAGAAAACCTTTGAAGTTTCCCTTTCTTTAATAATTGTTTACAGATATCTCCACAATATTGATGAAAACGGTTCTTTTTTGTAAAATAAAACGAAGTGTGAAAGAATTAAGAGAAGTCGGTGCGGAATTTTTTTTGCCCATTTCTAACAAAAGCATCGTCAGTTAACTAATAAAAAGGAGAGAGTAGCCGTGGGAAAAGTATATGTGTTTGATCATCCGCTCATCCAACACAAATTAACGATTATCCGTGACAAAAATACAGGAACAAAAGAATTCCGTGAATTAGTTGATGAAGTAGCTACACTGATGGCCTTCGAAATTACCCGCGATATGCCTCTTAAAGAAATTGAAATCGAAACTCCTGTAAGCCGTGCAAAAGCGAAAATTTTATCCGGTAAAAAATTAGGAATTGTCCCGATTTTACGTGCCGGCATTGGGATGGTTGACGGTATTCTAAAATTAATTCCAGCCGCCAAAGTTGGTCATATCGGCTTATACCGTGACCCAGAAACATTAAAGCCGGTCGAGTATTATGTGAAACTGCCAAGCGACGTGGAAGAACGTGACTTTATTTTGGTCGATCCGATGTTAGCTACAGGTGGTTCTGCCGTTGAAGCGATTCATTCGTTAAAGAAACGCGGTGCGAAAAATATTAAATTTATGTGTTTAATCGCGGCTCCTGAAGGAGTAGAAGCTATTAAAGAAGCTCATCCGGATGTAGATATTTATATTGCTGCATTGGATGAGAAATTAAACGAAAAAGGTTACATCGTCCCAGGATTAGGTGACGCTGGAGACCGTTTATTCGGTACAAAATAACAGAAGGTAGGTGCCTTTATGAACCGACCGATTAAAGTAATGACCATTTTTGGGACAAGACCGGAAGCGATTAAAATGGCTCCGCTTGTATTAGAGTTAAAAAAACGTCCAGAAACCTTTGAACCGATCGTAGCTGTAACGGCCCAACATCGACAAATGCTCGATCAAGTACTCGAGATTTTTGGTATTAAACCAAACTATGACTTAAACATTATGAAGGATCGACAAACGTTAGTCGATGTGACGACTCGTGGACTCGAAGGTTTGGATCGTGTAATGAAAGAAGCGAAACCAGATATTGTTCTTGTCCATGGAGATACGACGACAACATTTGTTGCTAGCTTAGCGGCTTTTTATAACCAAATTGTCGTTGGACATGTTGAAGCAGGTCTTCGGACGTGGAATAAATATTCTCCATTCCCAGAAGAAATGAACCGTCAATTAACGGGTGTGATGGCCGATTTACACTTTGCGCCAACGAGTAAGTCAGCTCAAAACTTATTACAAGAAAACAAGCCAGAAGAACGCATTTTTGTGACAGGTAATACGGCCATCGATGCACTCAAAACAACGGTCAAAGACGAATACGAGCACGAGATTTTACAACAAATCGGTAAAGATCGTCTGATTTTATTAACCGCTCATCGTCGCGAAAACTTAGGTGAACCAATGCGAAATATGTTCCGTGCAGTGAAGCGAATCGTCGAAGAGCATGATGACGTTCAAGTGGTGTATCCGGTACACTTAAATCCAGTTGTTCGGGAAATTGCGAATGAAATTTTAGGCAACCACCCGCGGATCCATCTCATTGAACCTTTGGATGTGATTGACTTTCATAACTTCGCTGCTCGTTCGTACCTCATTTTAACGGATTCTGGCGGGGTACAAGAAGAAGCGCCTTCTTTAGGAGTTCCAGTTCTCGTATTGCGTGATACTACTGAACGTCCAGAAGGAATTGAAGCGGGAACATTAAAACTTGCCGGTATCGAAGAAGAAACGATTTATCAGCTTACAAAACAACTGCTAACCGACAAAGAAGAGTATGAAAAAATGGCGAAAGCCGTTAACCCATATGGTGATGGCGAAGCTTCCCGCCGAATATGCGATGCCATCGAATCGTATTTTGAAAAGAGATCGAGCTAAGGACCATGAGGACAAGCTGACACTACCTTCAGTGAAAGAAGGTAGTGTTTTTTAATGATCTGTTTAAAATAAATACTCTTGAAAAGGGAAAAATTACTGCATAAAAGAGCAAATCGATGGATACATGCATAACTATACTAAAATAGAAAAAAATGTAACAAAATAAGGATTATAGGGGATAGAATGTTGTGGATGCATACGACAAGTTAAGAAAAATAGTAAATAATATTTCCTTATTATTAAATTTTGACTATTTTGTGAACAAACCATAAAACTGGAAAACGGTTGTGAAACTTTTCAATTGAAAGACATTGACATTGACAAAGGGCTATTGTATGCTTACAAAGGGTGTAGAATGATAGGGTTTTCATAGCGTTTCAACGAAAACAACATTTTCACTTTTTACATAGTGGAAATAATATATTCCCCTCAATAATTCCATTCCTTTCAGTAGGGGAGGATGCAAAATGAGTAAAAATGGAAAGCGTCCTTTCCAGGCGATGGCGTTATATACGGCCATTCTTTCACAACTTGTCGGTTCCATTCTTGTCGGTATCTTCGGAGGAAGATGGCTCGATCGAGTGATGGGAACAGTACCGCTTTTTATGATCATTGGACTTTTCCTAGGTCTTGCTACAGGAATTTATGCCATGCTTCGAACAGTGAAACACTTCAATGCAGGAGACTAGTTTTTATGCCAGAACTATCCATATTATTTCAAAGGCATAAAAAATACATATTCTACTTGCTCTCTCTCTATGTTCTTGGTTGGGGATTTACTCCGTACCAGACCATATTCCTTGGATTAATATTAGGGACGAGCTTAAGCTTTTTCAATCATTGGTTGATGGTAAAGCGAACCGAACGGTTTGGCGATTTGGTCGTTCAAGGGAAAAAAGTACGGTCGCTAGGGACATTATCTCGAATGGCTGTCGCTGTGTTAGCCGTATTAATTGCTACACGTTATCCAACGTATTTCCATTTACTAAGTGTTGTATTGGGATTAATGACATCTTATATTGTCATTATGATAGATTATTTTATTTACATGATTCAAACACGTAAATAGCGGGGAAGAGAGGTGAAATAGGTTGCATCACGGAGCTCCTACCGTAGAATGGCTTGGATTAACTTTTAACTTAGCCAATATTTTAATGATCACGGTGACAACAGTCATTGTGTTTATTCTTGCAGTCCTTTCCACTCGACGTTTGGCAATGAAACCAACTGGGATGCAAAACTTTATGGAGTGGGTTATGGACTTTGTTAAAGGTATCATTAAAAGTAACATGGACTGGAACACGGGCGGGCGTTTCCACTTACTCGGGATGACGCTAATTATGTACATCTTTGTAGCGAACATGTTAGGTCTCCCATTTTCCGTGGTCATCGATGGAGAACTTTGGTGGAAATCACCGACAGCGGATCCTGTTGTTACCTTAACATTAGCGACCATGGTAGTTGGATTATCTCACTACTATGGAATTCGCATGAAAGGATTTGGCGAATATACGCGTGATTTCGTACGACCAATGTGGTTCTTGTTCCCGCTGAAAATTATTGAGGAGTTTGCAAACACGCTGACACTAGGTCTCCGTCTTTACGGAAACATCTTCGCTGGTGAGATTTTACTAGCACTATTAGCTGGTAGCTTAGCAACAGGCGTAGGTGGACACCTAGCAGCGATTGTTCCAATGATTGCATGGCAAGGATTCTCGATCTTTGTAGGTGCGATCCAAGCGTTTATCTTTACAATGTTAACAATGGTTTATATGGCACACAAAGTGAGTCATGACCATTAATCATAAACATTTTTTAGTAAAAACTAAACTAATTCATAAATTTAAAGGAGGAACTTTCTAATGGGTCTTTTAGCAGCAGCAATTGCAATTGGATTAGCGGCACTAGGTGCTGGTATTGGTAACGGTCTTATCGTATCTCGTACAGTTGAAGGTATCGCACGTCAACCAGAAGCACGCGGTATGCTTCAAACTACAATGTTCATCGGGGTTGCATTAGTAGAGGCGATTCCAATCATCGCGGTAGTTATCGCGTTCATGGTACAAGGTCAATAATTGCAATTACACACGTTCCAAAATGGCGAAGATCATTCCATGCGAACCTTCGCCATTCCTTTATGTCCATAATGTATGAAATAAGAAGGAAATTTTGTTCATTGATATAAAAGAAATGGTTCCAATTGACTCTTGAAGGGAGTGAACGTAGCGTGTTAACAAGCGGATTCGTGCTTGGAGCATCGGCTGCTCATGCTGGTGTGAATACTGGTGATATCGTATTCCAGTTGTTAATGTTCATTATCTTGTTAGCGCTGCTAAAGAAGTTTGCATGGGGTCCGTTAATGGGCATCATGAAGCAACGTGAAGAGCATATTGCAAGTCAAATTGATGCAGCAGAAAATAGTCGTAAAGAAGCAGAAAAAGCGTTACAAGAACAACGTGAGCTCTTAAAACAAGCTCGTCAAGAAGCGCAATCATTAATTGAAAATGCGAAAAAACAAGGCGATCAACAACGCGAAGAAATTATTGCTCAAGCTCGTGAAGAAGCTGAGCGCATGAAAGAAGCAGCAAAACGTGAAATTCAACAAGAAAAAGAACAAGCGATGGCTGCGTTACGCGAACAAGTGGCGTCTTTATCCGTCCTTGTAGCATCTAAAGTGATTGAACGAGAATTAACGGCTCAAGATCAAGACAAGCTGATTAACGAATTTATTCAAGAGGTAGGAGAAGAGCGATGAGCCAAACTACGGTTGCCAAGCGATATGCGCTAGCTCTTTTCCAAATCGCTGAAGAACAACAAGCGATTGAGCAAATGGAAGAAGAACTTCGCGTCGTTAAACAAGTGTTTGTTGAAAATAAAGATTTAACAGCCGTTTTAAAATCACCGAAGCTTTCTTTAGACAAAAAGAAAGAGCTTTTAAAGGAAGCGTTTGCTTCACTTTCTACTTATGTTTTAAACACGCTTATGCTACTCATTGATCGTCATCGTGAAGGCGAAATCGTTGCAGTGGCCGATGCTTTTATTCATTTAGCCAATGAAAAGCGCGGTGTAGCAGAAGCGACTGTATATTCCGTTCGTGAATTAACAGAAGACGAAAAGGACGCTTTATCCAAAGCGTTTGCACATAAAGTCGGAAAACAATCATTAAAAATTAAAACAATCATTGATAAAGAACTTTTAGGTGGCGTGAAACTCCAAATTGGTAACCGGATTTTTGACGGCACAATCCGCGGTAAATTGGAGGATATCGGACGTCAACTTATCGGTTAAGATTCGTAGATATAAGGGGTGAAATTCATGAGCATCAAAGCTGAAGAAATTAGCGCGCTGATAAAGAAACAAATTGAAAACTATCAGGCAGAAATGAAAGTTAGCGATGTTGGAACAGTTATCCAAATCGGTGACGGTATTGCTCGTGCACACGGCCTTGACAACGTCATGGCAGGGGAACTTGTTGAATTCTCTAACGGTGTAATGGGTATGGCCCAAAACCTAGAAGAAAACAACGTTGGTATCGTAATTCTTGGACCATATACAGGCATTCGTGAAGGGGACGAAGTACGTCGTACAGGACGTATCATGGAAGTTCCAGTAGGGGAAGAGTTAATTGGACGCGTAGTAAACCCTCTTGGACAACCAGTTGACGGACTTGGTCCAATCAACACCACAAAAACTCGTCCAATCGAAAGCCCAGCACCTGGCGTAATGGATCGTAAATCTGTCCATGAGCCACTTCAAACAGGTATTAAAGCGATCGACGCGCTTGTCCCAATTGGTCGTGGTCAACGTGAGTTAATTATCGGTGACCGTCAAACAGGTAAAACATCTGTAGCGATCGACACCATTCTTAACCAAAAAGATCAAAACATGATCTGTATCTATGTAGCGATTGGACAAAAAGAATCCACTGTTCGTACAGCAGTTGAAACACTTCGTAAGCACGGTGCGCTTGATTACACAATCGTTGTAACGGCATCTGCTTCTCAACCAGCTCCATTGTTATTCTTAGCTCCTTACGCTGGTGTAACAATGGGTGAATACTTCATGTACAACGGTAAACACGTGCTTGTTGTATACGACGACCTTTCTAAGCAAGCAGCTGCCTATCGTGAGCTTTCTCTATTATTACGTCGTCCACCAGGCCGTGAAGCTTACCCAGGTGACGTATTCTACTTACACTCTCGCTTATTAGAGCGTGCAGCGAAATTAAGCGATGCAAAAGGTGCAGGTTCTTTAACAGCGTTACCATTCGTTGAAACACAAGCTGGTGACATTTCTGCTTACATTCCGACAAACGTTATCTCTATTACAGACGGACAAATCTTCTTACAATCTGACCTCTTCTTCTCTGGTGTACGCCCAGCAATCAACGCAGGTCTTTCTGTATCCCGCGTAGGTGGTGCGGCACAAATTAAAGCGATGAAGAAAGTAGCAGGTACGCTCCGTCTTGACTTAGCGTCATATCGTGAGCTTGAAGCGTTTGCTCAATTCGGTTCTGACTTAGATAAAGCGACACAAGCAAAACTTGCTCGCGGTGCTCGTACAGTTGAAGTTCTTAAACAAGATCTTCACAAACCGTTAAAAGTAGAAAAGCAAGTAATGATTATTTACGCGTTAACTCGTGGATTCCTAGATGATATTCCAGTGGAAGATATCCGTCGCTTCGAAGACGAATTCTTAAGCTGGTTAGATCATAATCATACTCACCTGTTAGACCACATCCGCGAAACTGGCGATCTTCCTGCGGATGATGATATGGCTGCAGCCATCAACGAATTCAAGAAAACGTTCGTTAAATCTGAATAATTGACGCAGCCTCTCCGGTCGTTGGAGGGGTCGCGTTTCGGTCAATCGGTCTAACAATCTTAAAACGAGGGTGGTGAGAACCAGTGGCATCGTTACGCGAAATTAAAGGTCGCATTAACTCGACGAAGAAGACGAGCCAAATTACAAAAGCGATGGAGATGGTTTCAGCTTCTAAATTAAACCGTGCGGAATTGAACGCGAAATCGTTCGTACCTTACATGGAAAAAATACAAGAAGTTGTAGCCAGCATCGCTCTTGGTAGCAACGATGTGACGCATCCGATGCTCGTAACACGCCCTGTAAAGAAAACCGGTTATTTAGTCATTACGTCTGACCGTGGATTGGCAGGAGCGTACAACAGCAATGTATTGCGTCAAGTGTACCGTACCATTCAAGAACGCCATACTTCTCAAGACGAGTATGCGATTATTGCAATCGGTCGTATTGGACGTGACTTTTTCAAAAAGCGCGGCATGAACGTGGTATTAGATATTACCGGTTTACCAGATCAACCGTCTTTTGCTGATATTAAAGCGATTGCGGGCAAAGCGGTGAACATGTTTGCCGATGGAACGTTCGATGAGCTGTACATGTATTACAATCATTATGTCAGCGCGATCCAACAAGATGTAACAGAGAAAAAGTTGCTTCCATTAACAGACTTAGCGGCTAATAACAACAAGCTTATTTCGTACGAGTTTGAACCGTCTGCAGAGGAAATTTTAGTCACGTTACTTCCTCAATATGCAGAAAGCTTAATTTACGGAGCGCTTCTTGATGCAAAAGCAAGTGAACACGCTGCTCGGATGACAGCGATGAAAAATGCGACGGACAATGCGAAAGAGCTTATTAACACGCTTACGCTTCAATATAACCGTGAACGTCAAGCATCCATTACGCAAGAAATTACAGAGATCGTCGGCGGTGCGGCGGCTCTTGAGTAAATATTTTAGCTGCAGTAGCTTTGCTGCTGTAGCTCCCTGAATGATCGATTGTCGTCAAAAGCATGTTAGGAGGGAAAAAGATGAACAAAGGACGCGTTCTTCAAGTCATGGGTCCGGTTGTTGACGTAAAGTTTGAAAACGGACAGCTTCCTGATATTTATAACGCGTTAAAGATTGAGTATAAAGCGCAAACAGAAAGCGAAGTCGACATTGACTTAACGTTAGAAGTTGCCCTTCACTTAGGTGATGATACTGTTCGTACAATTGCGATGTCGTCTACTGACGGGCTACAACGTGGTATGGAAGTTGTAGATACAGGTGCGCCAATCTCTGTACCAGTTGGGGACGTTACGCTTGGTCGTGTGTTCAACGTACTTGGTGAACCAATCGACTTAGAAGGAGAAATTCCTGCGGATGCTCGTCGTGATGCGATCCACAAACCAGCTCCAAAGTTTGAGGAACTTTCTACAGAAGTAGAAATTTTAGAAACTGGTATTAAAGTCGTTGACCTTCTAGCACCATACATCAAAGGTGGTAAGATCGGTCTATTTGGTGGTGCAGGAGTAGGTAAAACGGTTCTTATCCAGGAGCTTATTAACAACATCGCTCAAGAGCACGGTGGTATCTCTGTATTCGCTGGTGTAGGTGAGCGTACTCGTGAAGGTAATGACCTTTACCATGAAATGAAAGATTCCGGCGTTATCGGTAAAACAGCGATGGTATTCGGTCAGATGAACGAGCCGCCTGGAGCACGTATGCGCGTTGCGTTAACAGGTCTTACAATGGCAGAATACTTCCGTGATGAACAAGGACAAGACGTATTATTCTTTATCGACAACATCTTCCGTTTCACGCAAGCAGGTTCTGAGGTTTCCGCCCTACTTGGACGTATGCCATCTGCGGTAGGTTACCAACCAACGCTTGCAACAGAGATGGGTCAATTGCAAGAACGTATCACATCTACAAACGTTGGTTCCGTAACGTCTATCCAAGCAATTTACGTACCAGCGGACGACTATACAGACCCAGCACCAGCGACTACGTTCGCACACTTAGATGCAACTACAAACTTAGAGCGTAAACTTTCTGAGATGGGTATTTACCCTGCGGTAGACCCTCTTGCATCAACTTCTCGTGCACTAGCACCGGAAATCGTTGGTGAAGAGCACTACCGGGTAGCACGTCAAGTACAACAAACATTACAACGTTATAAAGAATTACAAGATATCATTGCGATCCTTGGTATGGATGAGCTTTCTGATGAAGATAAGCTTGTCGTACATCGTGCTCGCCGTATCCAATTCTTCTTATCACAAAACTTCCACGTAGCTGAACAATTCACTGGTCAACCAGGTTCTTATGTTCCGGTTAAGGAAACAGTTCGTGGATTTAAAGAAATCCTCGAAGGTAAATACGACCATATCCCAGAGGATGCGTTCCGTCTCGTAGGTCCAATTGAGGATGTTATTGAGAAAGCGAAACAAATGGGTGTAGAGGTATAATAACAAGGGACCAGGAGGATAAAAAATGAAGACGTTAACTGTCAGTATCGTAACTCCGGATGGCCCAGTGTATGAATCAGATGTGGAAATGGTAAGTGCAAAAGCTCAAAGCGGTGAGCTAGGAATTTTACCAGGCCATATTCCAATGGTGGCCCCGCTACAGATCGGTGCGGTACGTCTGAAAAAAGGCGGAAACACTGAGCTTGTAGCCGTTAGCGGTGGATTTTTAGAAGTGCGTCCTGATAAAGTAACGATTTTAGCGCAAGCAGCCGAAAAAGCATCCGAAATCGATGTTGAACGTGCAAAAGCGGCGAAAGAACGGGCGGAACGCCGCTTACAAGCAAAACAAGAAGACATTGATTTCAAACGTGCAGAGCTTGCCCTAAAACGTGCGATGAACCGTATCAACGTATACGAAGGCAGAATATAATGAAAAAAGAGCTGACTCTTCTGGGTCGGCTCTTTTTTACTTTTGTATGAGAACAATAAGGGAACGAATCATCACCACTTATTTTACGCCAAGTGAACGGTTTTAATATGAGATAACTGTAAGTAAATGTCTTCACAACGAGCGTTTTGTAAAACGACAAAATGATTTGTCTTTGCCTTTAACGTACCGATATAATGTTCTTTATCTCCTAAATTACAAACAATGAGTTTCCCCAAATATTTTTTCAATTGCACGTCGAACGTTCGTGAAAAAGAGACATTGGAAGGCATGACTGGAAGGTTTTGATCATCTAGTCCGTACGGCCTTCTTTGGTCCGTATACGGAATGACCCATTTTAAATGGTGAATAGAAACGAGCGTATTTTTAAAAACAGGCGAATAAAAAACAAAATAGTCGTTCATGATCTGTGTAATGTAGCCATGTAGTGGTTGGTTGCCGGTTACATATATTTCGGAAAAACGTCCCCTTGCGTTCGTTAAGACTTTCCGAAGTGACAAATCTTCCTCTGGAATCCATTCTTCTATTGGTTCTGGGTCTTCTTCGTTGTTAACAGGAAATTTGTAATGTTGGATATGAGAAAACGGTATATACAAGTATTCATAGTGTTTATATAGAACGAGTAAGTCTGAACCGACATCTATGACTTTCCCATTTAACAGTTTTTTTCCGGAAAGTTCTATACTAATATATTGATCAATCGCATCCTTGTTCATGGTGAAATGTGCGCACACCTTCTTTCCAACGAAAATGTTTGTATATTACCTCTAAAAAAAATCGTCCCCTTACTATGTCTAAGCACTCAAAGTGCGAAGGAAACAGGTAAAATAGGTAGCAAGTCATCAAAACATTCTGCACTTTTTACTACCTATTAGATTAGTTTTCTTGTTTGTTTCTGTAATAGTGATACATTTTTTCAGTGTATTTCATTAACGCATAGTATTGTTGTTCCAAATGTTGAACATCATCATCTACATAACGAACGTATAGTGAAGGTTTCTCTTCATCTTCATCATCATATTCTTCATGATCGACGAAAAGACCGTAGGGAATCGATGTTTCGTTATCTTGGAAGGAAGTAACTGTCTCAGTAACAGTTGTATTCGATTGTTCACCTTCATTGTTTATCTTATTATGATGGTTATCAGTTGCTTCAACTTCATCTATTAAACGGGTAAAGTCGTCGGCTTTTTCGTCGTCAGAAGGGAAATCATGTTGCTGTGTCGTTGTCAAATAATTTTGAGTGGATGAAGTAAAGCCTGTGGAAGCTTCAGATGAATCATTGTTATTTTCTTCGTTTGAGGAATTATTAGTAGATGGAAGTTGAAAATCTCCTTGAAAGAAGTTAGAGATTGCCTCATTTTTGATTCGATAAATTTGATCGGCATTAATGAGCACAAGATAATCTTCAAACACTCGACTTAAAATCCCTCGATAAGATTGGTCGTTATGGCAATTTATAGTCACCCAGCGATGTTTAAATTGATCCAACAATTGATGAAGAGCTTTTTCATTAATATAATCGCAATCGAACTTTTCCGGTTGGATTTGCGTCGATTGGTTAGATACACCTTCAATTAATAGAAGGTTGACGTAAAGTACATGACCATATTCATCTTCTAAAACAAGATGATCATGTTTCACATCAACTAATTTTCCGCGAATCCATTTATGATCGCGTGAATAAATATCGATCCAGTAGCCGATTAGCGATTGGAGAGCTTCAATAAAATCATTCATAAATGGTCTACCTCCCCAGAAAAACTACAAAAAGAAGATTATAACACTTCCTTTTTTGTATTTGTTGGCTAATAAGTTTACCAGTGTGGCACTCGTTTAATACAAATGGATTTGATTCGTTTGAGCTTACGTTAAGTCCTCAATAATTTCGGCCACTTTTTGTTTATTTGACATTTTTTTACGATTATTGGAGGAAACTTTCACATTGTCGTTTGAGCTATCGTTGTTGTCATTGTTATTTTCTTCTTCTGTCGACTCAAGTTTTAAGCCGTAGCTTATACTCTTAATATGGAACGTCGACATATTAATCACTTGCTCATTGTTAATAATTGTAACAAAGTTGTTATCTGCGCCTTCTAAAACTCCTTCGACTGCTTCTGGCCCCCCGCGATTGATTTTTACCCACATGTGTTTCAGATTATTAACAAGATCCACAAAAGATGAACCCCGTTTAAACGTAAAATCTTCTGGAATTTCAAGGTCCCAATCTTCCATAGATTTTGTATTACTGGTCACGCTTTTGATATGAGCGTTCGAATAATAGATGAGCCCCTCGTCTTTCGTTAACAATGTTAAATAATCTGAGCTCACTTCAAGAAGTAGCCCTTCCTTTGCCTCCGGCCCCCCGCGATTAATTTTGACGACTTTCCCTTGATAAGGTAATAGCGATTCACTGTTCAAGATATATAGACTCCTTTCTTTATATTGTATATTCACTATATGTATATGTGTAATGCGTGAGCTAGGTACTAGGGAAATTCCCTAAAAGTAAAAATAAGGACAATGTCTAGGAAGTTAGAATTAGGAAATCGAAGTGATAACGCGTTAGTTAAAGACATATACATGGTATTGAAATATGGCTTGTACGTATGGAAAGGAGGTCAAGCCAATAAACAATGAACGAGTATGTAAATAGCTATTTAATTGTCACTGCCTTTCTTTTAATTGGCATGATACTGCCCATCGTCGCGTTAACAATTGGGAAATGGTTACGGCCGCATGCTCCAAATGAGAAAAAAACCACCTCATATGAAAGTGGCATCGAGCCGTTTCATGAAGCGCATGTACCGTTTCATGTACGGTATTACATGATTGCATTATTATTTGTCATTTTTGATGTGGAAACGGTATTTTTGTACCCTTGGGCGGTTGCTTATGATGAGTTAGGCATCTTTGCTCTCATTGAAATGGTCATTTTTCTCGTTATGCTGCTCATCGGATTACTATACGCTTGGAAAAAGAAGGTGTTGAAATGGATGTAAATCAAAACCACGTCTATGACAATGAAATGGAAGAAGTGAAACGAACCGTTTTTTTCACCACATTAGAGCAATTAAAAGCGTGGGCGAGGGGCAATTCAATTTGGCCACTCACATTTGGATTAGCGTGTTGTGCCATTGAAATGATGACCTCTGGGTCGTCCCATTATGACTTAGACCGCTTTGGCTCCTTTTTTAGAACTTCTCCACGACAATCCGATGTGATGATTGTTTCCGGTACGGTCACGAAAAAAATGGCACCGGTCTTAAAAAGACTATATGACCAAATGCCTGAACCGAAGTGGGTCATTGCTATGGGATCGTGTGCAACCGCTGGTGGACCGTATATTCACTCTTATTCGGTCGTCAAAGGAGTCGACCAAATCGTTCCGGTCGATGTGTATATTCCAGGATGTCCACCGAACCCTGCTGCGTTAATTTATGGAATCAATAAGCTTCAAGATAAAATCCGTGAAGAAGCAAAAACAGGAAGGAGGGTTCGCTAAGCCGATGGCAGATGAAAAAAGTCAAGTAGAACAAGATGCGAAACCTTCCAAAGAAGATGAAGAGGAACAATTCCGATTAGCGAAAGCGAAAGCCGCCGCTGCTGCTAAGGCCAAAGCTCAAGCATTGGCAAAAGCTAAAGCTACGGCAGCTCCGAAAGCAAAGGCGGACGCACGAGCGAAAAAAGAGCTATCCGAGGCAAGTTCAACCTCATTGGGTGACGACGATTCCAACGACATAGATGAGGCCAAAAAGAAAGCGATTGCTGCAGCCAAGGCGAAAGCGGCGGCAAAAATGAAGAAGCTCGCTGAACAAAAAGAAGCTGAAGAACCACTCGCTCCTTCATCTCCAAACCAACCGTTCCTAGATAAAGTCGTGGATATTGTAAATGAACAAGTTGGGGAGTACACCATCATCGATGCAACCATTAACCGGTTAGCCAACGACTTACCTGTTATTGAAGTGGACAAACCGGCGTATTTTGACGTCTGTCACGTGCTGTATTATCATCCAGAACTTCAATTCAATCGTCTAGGGGAACTACACGGCACCGATTACGAATCCCATATGGAGCTCTTTTTATACCTCGAATCGAGCGAACATTTAACCCCTTTGAGTGTAAAAGTGAAACTTGAGCGGGACAATCCGGTCATTCGGTCGGTTACTTCGATTTGGAAAGGAGCAGAATGGCCGGAATGCGAAGCGTATGACTTACTCGGGATTCGTTTTGAAGGACATCCGAATTTACGCCGACTATTTCTCGGAGAAGATTGGGTCGGTTATCCGTTACGAAAAGATTACAAACCGTATGACGGGGAGGTGTAATGGATGCGAACAGAAGAAATGCTATTAAACGTCGGACCACAGCACCCGAGCACGCACGGCGTTTTTCGACTCATTATTAAAATTGATGGAGAAATCATACAAGAAGCGAAACCAGTCATTGGTTACTTACATCGAGGGACAGAAAAAATTGCCGAAGGGCTCCAATATACACAAATCATCCCTTACACCGACAGAATGGATTATTTATCAGCGATGACGAACAATTATGTCCTTTGTCATGCGGTAGAAACGATGATGGGGTTAGAAATTCCGGAAAAAGCTGAGTACCTCCGGGTCATTGCGATGGAACTCGGACGGATTGCGAGTCATCTCGTTTGGTGGGGGACGTATTTACTCGATATCGGGGCGGTCAGTCCATTTTTATATGCGTTCCGGGAAAGGGAAATGATTTTAAATTTATTAACGGAATTATCCGGCGCTCGCCTTACGTTTAATTACATGCGTGTCGGCGGGGTCAAATGGGATGCTCCTGAAGGATGGATCGACAAAGTAAAAGAGATTTTACCATATTTAAAAGAACAAGTAAAAGGCTACCATGAGCTTGTTTCTGGTAACGAAATTTTTATGAAGCGTGTAATAGGAATCGGGACATACACCAAGAAAGAGGCACTGACTTATTCCTTATCTGGAGCGAACTTGCGCTGTACCGGAGTGAAACGAGATGTACGAAAAGACCATCCGTATTCAATCTACGACCGCTTTCAGTTTGAGGTGCCCGTACAAGAAGGAGGCGATT
Organism: Bacillus sp. (in: firmicutes); assembly: GCA_017656295.1. Lineage (NCBI taxonomy): Bacteria > Bacillati > Bacillota > Bacilli > Caryophanales > Bacillaceae > Bacillus > Bacillus sp. (in: firmicutes). The sequence continues at coordinate 167,314 of JACDOC010000001.1, forward strand.
GTTGGGCACGTTATCGTTGCCGAATGGCCGAAATTGAGGAATCGATTAAAATCGTCGAACAAGCCATCGACCAATTCCCACAGAAAGGACCGTTTATGGCGAAAGTTCCGCGGGTGATTAAACCGCCAAAGGGAGAAACGTATGTAAGAATCGAATCTCCACGTGGTGAGCTTGGATGTTATATTGCGAGTGAAGGGAAAAAAGAACCATATCGCCTTAAATTCCGCCGCCCATCCTTTTACAACTTGCAGATTCTTCCAAATTTATTGAAAGGCGAAAATATCGCCAATTTAGTGGCGATTTTAGGAGCGATTGACATCGTGCTAGGGGAGGTGGATGGGTAGTGGGCGAGTTGTTGACACAAACACCTGGATGGGGCACGTTTTTTATTTTTCTTTCCATCGGCATCGGGCTTTTGTTTGCCGTACTTGGATTTGTCACTTATGCCATTTTAGCTGAACGAAAAGTAATGGGATTTATGCAGCTTCGTCACGGCCCGAATGTGGTTGGCGGCCGCTTTGGCCTATTGCAAACCGTCGCCGATGTGCTGAAGCTTTTAATGAAGGAAGACGTTATTCCGAAAGTAGCAGATAAGCCAATGTTTATATTAGCCCCGGTTCTCACCTTTACGCCGGCATTTTTAGTATTAGCGGTCCTTCCGTTTACGGAGCACCTCCATTTTGCCGATGTCGGGATAGGTTTACTGTATTACATCGCCGTTTCAGGACTCTCAACCGTTGGTATATTACTCGGAGGTTGGGCATCCAACAATAAATATGCGTTGCTTGGGGGCATGCGAGCTGCGGCTCAAATGATTTCGTATGAAATTCCTCTTGTGACAAGTGTGGTGGGCATTATTTTATTAACCGGTTCGTTAAACCTTATTGAGATTGTGGAAGCTCAAAAGTCAGTTTGGTTTATTTTTCTGCAACCGATCGCGTTTGCTGTCTTTCTCATTTCTTCGCTTGCTGAGTTAAATCGGACGCCTTTTGACTTACCAGAGGCCGAGTCGGAATTAGTAGCGGGCTACCATGTGGAATATTCCGGCTTTCGTTGGGCGTTTTTTATGCTCGCTGAATATGTGTACTTGTTTGCGATGGCTTCTATCATGACCATTCTCTTTTTCGGTGGGTGGCAGCCGTTTCCGTTCCTTAGTTTTTTACCAGCACCGCTTACGTTTGCAATCAAGTTTTCAGCTATTGTTTTTGTGTTGATTTGGATTCGTGTCACGTTACCGCGGGTTCGCATAGATCAATTAATGGAATTTGGTTGGAAGGTTCTTTTACCTGTCGCCTTATTTAATTTAATCATTACCGCGCTCATCCAGCCGTTCGTGTAAAGGAGGGAACGTCTTGTTAGGGTGGACGAAAGGTTTTAAATATACGTTAAAAAACATAACCAAAAAGAAAGTGACGTACGATTATCCGAATGAACCAATGGAGCTTCCGGACCGATTTCGTGGCATTCAAAAATTTTATCCGGAAAAATGTATCGTTTGTAATCAGTGCGCGCTTATTTGTCCCACAGACTGTATTCAACTGACCGGAAAGCCGCATCCCGACCCGAATAAAAAAGGGAAAATTATAGATACGTATAACATCAATTTCGAGATTTGTATCTTATGTGATTTATGTACAGAAGTGTGTCCGACAGAAGCAATCGTCATGACGAACAACTTTGAACTTGCCGCGTATAGCCGGGACGAATTGTTTAAAGATATGAAATGGCTGGATGAAAACGATACGAATGTGCGAGAGGAGAACAAAACATGACGATCAGCGGAGCTTGGATCCTGTTTGTCGTTCTCGCCGGAGGAACGATTGCTGGGGGCGTTATGCTCCTTCTTCTTCGAAAAGTGGTTCATATGATGATGTCCCTCGTGTTAACGTTTGTCTCACTAGCGGGAATTTACGTGTTTTTATCTGCTGAATTTATGGCTGTAGTACAAATTTTGCTCTATTCAGGGGCCGTTACCATTATGCTGCTATTCGGTTTAATGCTCTCAAAAGACAAAGAAGAAGAACCAGTGTTTACCCGAACATCGTTACGGTATGTCCTCGTTACGCTAAGCACGATTGGATTTGGTGTGATGGTCTATGCTGGAATTCTCCAATTGCCAGCCATAGCTGGCGAGCTGACGTTACCACCAGATGCAGTGGCTACGATCGGCAAGGAATTGTTTACGAAATATTTCATTCCGTTTGAATTAACGTCCGTGGTGTTATTAGCATCGTTAGTTGGTGCGGTGATTTTAGCAAAAAAAGAGGGGAATGAACGATGAACGAAATTCCATTAACGGCTTATTTAGCGCTTGCCCTCATTTTGTTTTGTATCGGCATATTTGGAGCATTAACGAAGAAAAATAGTTTAATTGTGTTGATGAGTATCGAGTTAATGCTCAATGGGGTCGTGCTGAATTTCATTGCTTTTAACCGCTTTGGCTATTTTCCTTCTGTAAGCGGACAAGTTTTTGCACTGTTTGTGGTGACGATTGCCGCTTGTGAAGTAGCGGTTGGGGTAGCGTTGTTAATCGCGTTGTCCCGTCATGTGGACAATATTTCGATTGATTCGTTTCGTCAGTTAAAAGGATAGGAGGGATCGTTTATGGTGAAATTAGCCTGGATCGTCCCACTCGTTCCGTTTTTGTCGTTTCTTCTCCTATTCTTTTTTCAAAGACAACTAGGAAAAAGGAGCGGGTGGATTGGAACAGGGGGTACTGTCCTAGCAACCGTTCTTGCTGCCATCATCTTTACAAATGTGTGGCAAGGTGAGGAGTTAACGGTTCAGTGGGAATGGTTCTCCATTGGGGCACTCGATGTAACAGCTGGATTTGCGGTAACCCCGTTGAATAGTTGGATGTTACTATTTGTTTCGTTTATTAGTAGTGTCGTCCATTGGTATTCGACTGCTTATATGAAAAGTGATAATCGGCAAGGGACATATTTTACGTATTTAAGCTTTTTTACCTTCGCGATGTTAGCCCTCGTCTTGTCGCCAAACGTGCTGCAGCTTTATGTGTTCTGGGAATTAGTAGGCTTAGGTTCCTTTTTACTCATCGGTTTTTATTTTACAAAAGAAGAAGCTCGCCATGCAGCGAAAAAAGCGTTTGTCATGACACGTATTGGTGATGTGGGGTTCTTTGTTGGCTTAGTCCTTCTATTTCTACATGTCGGAAGTTTTGAATACGATGCCATTTTCCGTGCGGTGGAGGGAGGACAGATTGCTGACGTTATGGTCACGGTCATTGGCTTACTCCTCTTTTTTGGGGCGATTGGAAAATCGGGACAGTTCCCGTTGCATCCGTGGCTTCCCGATGCCATGGCAGGACCGACTCCTGTATCAGCACTTATTCATGCTGCCACGATGGTAGCGGCTGGAGTGTACATGGTCAGTGCGCTCTACCCGGTATTTACCGGCAGTACTGTCGTGTTGGCGACCATTGGAACGATTGGAACGGTTACGTTGTTGTATGGGGCGTGGCTTGCTTGGAAACAAACGGACGTTAAACGCGTGCTCGCATATTCGACGATTAGCCAACTTGGCTACATGATGCTTGCCCTTGGAAGTGTCGGTTATGGGGCGGCGATGTTTCATTTGTCGACCCACGGATTTTTTAAAGCCTTATTGTTTTTGGCGGCAGGGATGCTCATTCATGCCACGGGAACACAACAGCTGTCGCAAATGGGCGGGTTATGGTCGTCACTAAAAGGGACAGGTATTCTCTTTCTGATTGGAGCGCTTGCATTAAGTGGGGTTCCGTTGTTGTCCGGATTTTATAGTAAAGAAGCCATTTTTCATACGGTGTGGGAACACGGGGACTACATTTGGTTCGTTCTGGCGTTATTAACGAGTTTACTAACGTCTCTCTATATGTTCCGCCTCTTTTTCCTCGCATTTTTAGGAGATGGAAGGCTGACCGCTCCACTTCGAAGAATACCGTCTGTTATGGGGTGGGCCAGTGCGTTGTTAGCGGTATTAGCCATCGGAAGCGGATGGCTAGGGTCTCCGTTTACGGCGTTTTTAACAGGGGAAGCGGCAGGTGTCGCTGGACCAAGCTGGCTCCCATGGGTGGCCTCGATGTTTTCACTCGGGGGGATTGGCTTAGCGTACTGGTTGTATGGAAGAAGAGCTAAAGTAGTTGGCGTGGCGTGGACAGATCTACTGGACCGATGGTATGAACAATGGCTGGTTCCTATTGTCGATTGGAAGGGAAAAATAGTTCAACGGTTCGATGATGGGTTTGTCGAATGGATCGTTTCTAGTGTCGTGTTTTGGGTGGAAAAAGGATCAGATCGCTTTACGCATTGGCAAAATGGGCACGTGCAAACATACGGGGCGGTCGCCTGGGTCGGAGGAACGATTATTTTTGCGATTTATTTATGGATAGGGGGGCTGTAAAATGAATCATTTATTGGTGGTGTTTTGGATACTCTTTTCCCCTTTGATAGGTTTATTTCTCTTGTTGTTCGTTCCGAAAGACAAAAAGCGACACATTCGGATCATCGGAGTGAGTACAGCATTTTTTCCGCTTATTGGGGTTCTCCCGATTTGGTGGGGGCAAGGGACGGCTTGGTCACAGTGGGACGTGTCCATTCCTTGGTTGAATCTAGGAAAGTGGACGTTGTTTGGTGAAGGCGTGTATCGTATCGGTTTCGACTTTGGGCTTGACGGGATTTCTTTTCTCATGGTCGCCCTAACGGCTTTGTTATCGGCTGTTGCTGCGATTGCGTCTTTGGTTATCCGTTCGGAAGTAAAAGGCTTTTTCCTCCTATTCTTACTGTTAGAAACGAGTATGCTCGGTGTCTTTTTAGCCAATAATGCGCTGTTGTTCTTCCTGTTTTTTGAATTCACGTTAGTTGGAACGTTTTTCTTAATCGGCAAATGGGGCGGGTTTGATAAGGAAAAGGCAGCGTATCGTTTTCTTATTTATAACGGTTTAGGTTCGGCGTTTTTGTTACTTGTCGTTGTTGCGTTATTTGCGGGAACTGGTACGGTCCGGTTCGATGAACTGCAATTTTTCTTAGGCGATGAAACGTACGTGTCCGATAAAATGACAGGTTGGCTTCTAGTAGCAATTTTTCTGGCTTTTGGATTGAAACTGCCAATTGTTGGCTTGCATCGGTGGGTCCTTTCCGTTCACGTGGAAGCACCGCCATCGGTCGTTATTCTTCATGCTGGTGTGCTATTAAAAATAGGGGCATACGGCCTTTACCGCTTCGGTGTAGAATTGTTTCCAACATCTTTTTCGTCACTTCAATTGGTGCTTGTCGTATGGGGCGTCGTAAACTTCCTGCTTGGTGCTTTTGCCGCCCTTGTTCAAACCGAACTGCGCCGAATGCTCGCCTATGCATCCATTTCTCATATGGGGCTCGTTTTGATGGGAATCGGTGCCTTCAACGAAGCGGGACTCCAAGGAGCGATGTATCAAGTCGTTTCCCACAGTTTACTTGCAGCGATCTTCTTTTTCATCATCGGTGTGTTAGAAGAAAGAGAGAAAGGAACTTCATTTCGTCAATTGTCCGGTCTGATGAAAACGACGCCAAAGCTAGCGACTTGCTTCTTCATTGCTGGACTTGCTTCCCTCGGATTACCTGGACTTTCAGGGTTTATAAGCGAGCTAATGACGTTTATCGGCGTTTTCGATCCTTATCCAATGATTGGTGTTCTAGGGATTGGTGGCATTTTACTTACAGTGGTCTACATGATTCGGGCGATTGTTCATATACTATTTGTTCATAATGAAAGTACTGATCAGTCTCGTTACCGCGATATGAACCGCTTAGAACTTTTGTCTTTAGGAAGCGTAACAGTTGCTGTCATCATATTAGGCGTTTACCCAGCGGTTGTTCTTCAATGGATTAATGATCCAATCCAACAGTTGCTTGCTTCTTTATAGAAGAAAATATCCATTACTCATGATAAATCTTTACAGGAGGTGATCATCATGGAATGGGACGTCATTCGATCGTTACCGTGGCAGTTAATGATTCCTGAATTCATCCTTCTAGGTGCGACCATTTTACTATCAATTATCGATTTACTCACATCCAAGCGAAAATACAAATTTCTGTTTCCGGCCATCACAATCATTGCTATACTTGGAGCGATATTTGCGTTATTTCAACTTCTTTACGAACCGGGAGGCACGATTTTGTACGATACGTTCCGTTTAGACATCATTGCTAAACTATTTAAACTCGTCATGTTAATCGGGGCTGTATTGATCTGCCTGTTTACGCTAGAAGAAAAAGACGGTAAACACCGAGTTCAAGTGACTGGTGAATACTATTATTTATTGCTTGTTGCTTTACTCGGGGCGATGATGCTCGCATCCAGTGGCGACATTATTACCTTGTTCGTGAGCTTGGAGCTTTTAGCCATTCCTGCCTATATTCTCGTGGCTATTCGCAAACATCAACAAAGCGCGTGCGAAGCAGGGTGGAAGTTTTTCGTCAACGGGGGAATTGCCTCAGCGTTCATTTTATTTGCCTTTAGCTATTTATACGGGATGACTGGGTCAACAAACTTAGAGGAAATAGCTGCTTTGCTAACTGGTGTGTTAAGTGGTGAAACGCATTTTATCGTCGCGCTATCATTTTTCATGCTGCTTGTTGGAATTGGTTTTAAAATATCGTCTGTTCCGTTTCATCTTTGGACACCGGATGTGTACGAAGGTGCTTCTTTTCCGATTACCGCCTTTTTAAATACGATTTCCAAAATGGCCGGATTCGTCTTGTTAGCCCGTATTTGTTGGACAATTTTTGTCCATATTCCGATCGGAGGAATGATGTCGGAAGGGTTTTTATCGTATATTCAACCGTTTGTCGTCACGATTGCCTGTGTATCGATGATTATCGGTCATATCATGGCATTGCGACAACTACATTTAAAACGGATGTTAGCTTATTCGAGTATTGCCCACGGTGGGTATGTCTTGGCTAGCTTTGCGGCGCTATCTCCGTTTACGTTTGAAGCGATGTGGTTTTATTTAACGGTGTATACATTTATGACCATTGGTGTATTTGCAATCTTGCAGTTGTTAGAAACCAAAGAAGGGTCGGTGGAACTACAAACGGTGGCTGGCTTGTACGAGCGGGCACCCGTTCTTACGGTTTTGCTCAGCTTCTTTATTTTATCGCTTGCGGCCATTCCAGGCACGGCCGGATTTATTGCAAAAGTGGAACTGTTTCTTGCGCTCTTTACCGCCGAAGGAAACTTATCGGTTGTTGCGATCGTTATGGGGTTAAGCACTGTTCTGTCACTCGTGTACTACTTCGGAGTACTCGTCCAGCTATACTTTCGAAAATCTGAACAAACGGGAGCATTGGCGATATCGTGGGGAAGTAGAATCGCTATCTTCATTTGTTTTCTTGCGATGATTTGGGGGCAGTCAGCAATTGCTTTTTAGCGAGATTTGGCACATATGGATCCCAAGAAGGCACATAGAAGTGTAATATTTGCACATAGGCTGCCCCGATAGGCATATGATGGCCTTACAAAACTAAAAAAATGAGAAAACTGACTTTCTGCTACATATGTCGAAAGTCAGTTTTTTTACTGCGAAAAATCGCTAACATACTTAGAAATATTTTTGTAATAGAATATGAATAAAGTTCCAAAAAAATAAAATCACTTTCAATCTTTTGGAAAAGCAAAGCTGTGGTACAATGTAATTTGGTTATTTTTTGAAAGGAGGAAAGGTCGGAATGTTAGAGACGTATGGGTACCAAGCATTGTTTAGTATGATGTCACATCTGTTTTTTATTGCGATCACCTTTTATGCTTTACAAGCGTTGAATTTTGAGCGCTTTCTACGGTCAAATCGAGTATTTCAAGCGCGAATGTTATATATATTGTTAACGATTGCGATTGGTTCTACTGTAAGTAATTTTTTTCTTCAATATTTGCTTTGGTCACAACAGCTACCTTTCCTTGTCCAATTTGTGAACAGTTTATAAAACTTAGGACTTCTTACATGTTTTCATTTGGAAGTAAGTTGATTATCATGTAAGTTGCATGCTATTATTTTAACTTGGGTGAGTGCAAAGTTTTCACTTCCCTACATAAGCGCAATGTCAAACGTTGACGACAATTACCATGTATGCTCCTTCCCATCTTGGAAAGAATGTTGTGTAAAGGGGAGGAGTCGGAATGAAAGGTAATTGTTTCGGTTTGCTTGCACTTTTTTTAGGTTATATTCTCTTCTATATTGGGAATAGCACTGTAGCAGCAGTAAAATACGATGATTTGTTCCAAATCGTTCAAGCCGTTCGTGCTGAACAAGGTGTCATTTCTGAATGGTCAATACACAGCAGAAGAGAAGTCGACATTTTGTCGAAACATGACTTTCAAGAGATGGCTGAAACGGTACAGCACCAATTTTCAGAAATGGCTTGGGAATGGGAACAATCAGGAGATGAATGGAAATTGATTGGTACATTTACCAATCAGCAAATGAAGGAGTCTGTGCAGCTCTTGTCGAAAAAACACGATGGGCGTCGTTATTCGTATGTCACGTTCCAATTAATTGGTACACAATGGACAGACGAAACAAAGTCGTTCATTGAAAAGACTTGGAACAATTGCATCAAAAGATTATTTGGTAATGACGTGACCGTTTTCTCTTATGTCAAAGGAACGTTTTCTCCATCTGCCACACATTTGTTACAGGAAAAAGCTGCACATATACTACAACGATTAGAAGCAAAAGAAACCGAATCATTAAAAGAAGACCGATTTGTATCCATATCGGCCTATTCCAAACGCTTTTCACAACAAGTACCGTCATCGAATAACGATATGAATATACAAATTGGGTTACGACAAGAAGGAATGGGCGTTGAAACAACCTTCGTGATTGGCACACCCATTCTAACGATTGAATATTAATATAGAGAAAATGGACGCGGAGGGGAATACTTTGGAAAAGATCATCGTCCGCGGCGGACAGAGGCTAAACGGCACCGTAAAAGTAGAAGGAGCGAAAAATGCCGTATTGCCTGTTATCGCTGCAACATTATTAGCTAGTGAAGGAAAAAGTATAATCCGTGATGTACCCACTCTCTCCGATGTATATACGATTAACGAAGTGTTACGTTGCTTAAATGCGGACGTAACGTTTTCGAATCATGAAATCATTGTGGATGCATCAAGAGAGTTATTAATTGAAGCACCTTTTGAATTCGTACGTAAAATGCGTGCATCTGTCCTTGTGATGGGTTCATTACTCGCTCGTAAAGGAAGTGCTCGCGTTGCACTGCCTGGTGGTTGCGCGATCGGTTCCCGTCCAATTGACCAGCACTTAAAAGGCTTTGAGGCGATGGGTGCCGAAGTAAAAGTTGGTAATGGATTCATTGAAGCGAATGTTCAAGGTAAACTAAAAGGCGCTAAAATATATCTAGATTTTCCAAGCGTAGGGGCGACAGAAAACATTATGATGGCCGCTACGTTAGCAGAAGGAACAACCATTATCGAAAACTGTGCGAAAGAGCCAGAAATTGTCGATTTAGCGAACTTCTTGAACAAAATGGGAGCCAAAGTCAAAGGAGCCGGTACCGAAACGATTCGGATTGAAGGAGTCGAGCGGCTCTATGGGGCAGAGCATAGTATCATTCCTGACCGCATTGAAGCAGGAACATTTATGGTCGCTGCTGCCATCACCCGTGGAAACGTTCTTGTCAAAGGAGCAGTGCCTGAGCATTTATCCTCTCTTATTGCAAAATTAAAAGAAATGGGTGTAACTGTCATCGAAGAAGATGAAGGCATTCGCGTCATCGGACCAGAAAAATTAAAGCCTGTTGACGTAAAGACAATGCCTCATCCAGGTTTTCCGACTGACATGCAATCCCAAATGATGGCATTGTTATTATGTGCAGAAGGAACGAGCGTTATTACAGAAACCGTGTTTGAAAATCGTTTCATGCATGTCGAAGAATTCCGTCGAATGAATGCCCAAGTGAAAATTGAAGGGCGAAGCGTTATTATTGATGGACCTTGTAAGTTACAAGGAGCCGAAGTGGCCGCAACCGATTTACGGGCAGCCGCTGCACTAATTATCGCTGGTTTAGCAGCGGAAGGATATACGCGCGTTACGGAGCTCAAGCATTTAGATCGCGGATACGTGAACTTCCACGAAAAATTAAGAGCACTTGGTGCGGATATTGAGCGAGTAAAAGAAGAAGAAATCGTCGTGGAAAAAATCGTTACGGATTTAAATGCGTAACATGGATTTGTCTGATATCTGACCATTTTTTTAATATGGAAACACAGATGTGTAGAAAAGACAGCCGACTTGTTTCGACAAGATGCGGCTGTCTTTTCTTTTTTTATCATAATTGCCTGTCCCACCCCATACATATGAAATGAGTGAATGTTTTTTCAGAAAAATTGTAGAATTGGAGGCATCAAGCATGTTAAAGGTAAAACCGATCATCATAATCATTAGTCTACTCATTTTTGTAATCATTTGTGTCCCAGCGCTTGTCGTTCTTCCATTTGACTCAAAAGAAGTAGGACAACTGCTTGATGAGCATTCAGAGAACCAACCTGCTCAAACACCCGAAACGGAAGACGATATTGAAGTGGCGGTCTATCGTTCCCAAAAAGGTCTCGTCGAAAACTTACCGTTAGAAGAGTATCTTGTCGGTGTCGTGGCAGCTGAAATGCCCGCCGATTTTGAAATAGAAGCTTTAAAAGCACAAGCTTTAACCGCGCGCACCTATATCGTCAACCAACTGCTTCATCCAACCGAAGACGTACCGAACGGAGCCATCGTCACGGATACACAAATGCACCAAGTTTACAAAAATAAAGATGAATTAAAAAAAATATGGGGAGACGACTACGACTGGAAAATCGAAAAAATCACCCAAGCGGTGGAGGAAACAAAAGGGCAAATTATTACCTATAACGGACAACCGATTGCCGCCGCGTTTTTCTCTACGAGTAACGGATATACAGAAAACTCGGAAGACTACTGGGAAAACGAATATCCGTATTTAAAAAGTGTCGAAAGCCCATGGGATGAAACCTCTCCAAAATTTATAGATAAAATAACGATTCCGGTGGAGCAGTTTGAAAAATTGTTAGGAGTCACCTTGCCAACGGACGGATCGGTCGGAAAAGTCATTGAACGGACAGAAGGAAACCGGGTTGGAAAAATCGTTATTAACGGAAAAGAATTTACCGGTCGCGAAGTACGGGAAAAGTTAAATTTGAAATCATCTGATTTTACATGGGTTCGAAAAGGGGACCAAATGGTCATTACGACAAAAGGTTACGGACACGGTGTCGGCATGAGTCAATACGGAGCAAATGGCATGGCCAAAGAGGGGAAAACGTATGAAGAAATTGTCAAACATTTTTACAAAGGTGTTGAAATCACTTCTACCGATTCGTACGAAACGAAAATGACGGCGAAGAAATAAAAAGCGAGCTGATTCTAACCATGGGTGTAGAATCAGCTTTTTAAATTTAAGGTTCTACCCTAAAAACTAAAAAGCAAAACATAATGAAACCTTTTCTCTTGTATCTCGTATATACAAACGAGGTGAACGTGATTGAATATAGAGTTTCTGTTCGATGCTCCAGAATTAATGGTAACCATTCACATGTGTTACGTGATTAGCTTATTCTGGCTTTTACATATATGGAAATCTTCGAGTTCGTTTCAGGTGCACTCAGACGCTTGGCCTATCACCATAGAAACGAGAAGCGGACGAATTCTTGAACAATTCGTATGGCCATCTGGGTGGATGCTCCCTTTTCTCGTTCAAACTGTAAAGAAAAAAGAGGGAGTGGATAATGAATCGGATTGCGTTTTCCTTCTCGCTAACTAATCCATAAATGAGGAGGAAAACGATGAAAATCTTCAACGTTGTAGCATTTCTGTTCGCACTTACTCTGTTAACAGGTTGTAATATGATAGACAGTGAAAATAGTGGTAGTTGGTTCTTAAATCTATTTGTCAATCCTTTTTCGGTCGGCATTGAAGGAATGGCTACCGTATTCAACGGCAATTACGGGCTAGCGATTATCATGATTACGGTAATAATCCGTTTTCTATTAATGCCGATGACACTAAAGCAGCAAAAACAAAGTAAGCTCATGAAAGAAAAGTTAGATGTGATTAAACCGAAATTAGAGGAAATTCAACAAGAATTGCAAAAGGCCACGACTCCAGAAAAACAGAAAGAACTCCAATTAAAAACGGTCCAATTGTATCAACAACACGGCGTGAATCCGTTATCGATTGGCTGCTTACCGATGTTGATTCAAATGCCCATTTTAATGGGATTGTATTACGCCATCTCACATTCGGAGAACATCGCTTCCCACTCATTTTTATGGTTTGATTTAGGTTCTCCGGATCTATTGTTAGCCTTCATCGCATCGGCCGTTTATTTTTTGCAAATGCATCTTTCGTTAAGAAATGTTCCAAAGGAACAGCAAAGCCAAATGAAGATTATCGGATTCATCTCACCATTGATGATCGGCTTTATATCAATTGGAGCCCCAGCAGCGTTACCTTTATATTGGATGGTGGGCGGGATATTTCTTATTTTCCAAACACTAATTGCCCAAAAGTGGTTTCTTACTTCAAGGAATCGTTCCGAAAACGTACAATAAAAAATTGGGTGACCTGATCAAACTTTCCCCTGTTCAGGTCACCCTTTCTTTGTTTTCTTCCATCCAACTAGCAAACGATTGTATTTTCTTACCGAACCATGAACGTGGGTTTTTAAAATAAAAACGACTGACAAACCAAAAACTAAAGGCTACGCCAGTTAAGTCTTTGGCGGCATCGATAATGGACGCGGATCGGTATGGGACGAACGCTTGATGGATTTCGTCTATAAATCCGTAAAAACTGGCGACGATAGCTGCCAAAATATGAGCTGTTACCGTTAATCGACGGTTTACTAGTAACGCTGCGATGAACATGAGGTACAAAAGTCCAAATTCAACCAGATGAAGCGATTCTTTGAACCACCGATCAAGCCATTCATTTTCAAGGGCAATTACCTTGTCATCCGGATGGCTCGATAAGTACCAGATCAGTCCCATATAGATGAACGGAGCCACCGTAAACAGTAATCGAATGAAATGTTTCATTTTCTATCCACCTTTTCTTTCTCTATGGTTATATTATTGTACCATGTCTTCTTCAGAAAACTTTTTACATAAATCGTACAGTTTTGACAAAGAATAATAGAAAAAAATTTTTTTCAACAGGTATATATTTTTCCTCTTGTGTTCAAAATGGTTGCTGAGGTGATGAAAATGAGAGAGGAAGAAAAGAAACGATCTTCTCAAAAGTGGAACATGCAAAGCTTCTTTAGAAAACGTTGGGTATTTCCAGCCTTGTATTTAGCGCTAGCAGCCATTTTGATTTCTGGTATTCTTTGGTACCAAACAACTGGTGATGATGTCACAGAGCCACAAGATTACGGTAGCTATGGAGATGAAGATTTACAAAGCGGTAAAGGCATCGACAATCCAGCAGTAGAAGTAAACCGTGCCGTGGAAAACATTTTAATGCCTGTGGAAAATGAAGATGAAGCCCAAATCGTGACTCAGTTTTACGACTTTAACGGTTCAGAAGAAGAGCAAGTAGCCGCACTCGTAGTTTATAAAAATAATTACTACCCAAGTCAGGGAATTGATATTGGAATGAAAAACGGCGAGTCATTCGATGTATTAGCGGCACTTAGCGGAACTGTCAAAGAAGTCAAAGAAGATTCATTCTTAGGGAATGTCATTGAAATTGAACACGACAACGGAGTCGTCACTCGCTACCAATCTGTAAAAGACATTGCGGTAGAAGTTGGTGATGATGTAGAACAAGGTCAAGTCATTGCAAAGGCTGGAAAAAGCGAATTTAACCAAGAAGCTGGTGTGCATGTCCATTTTGAAATCCGCAAAAATGACGTAGCTGTCAATCCGTTAGACTACTTCAACAAATCTCTTTCTTCACTCGACGAAGTAGGACAAGCGGAAGAACAATCTTCGGATAAAGAAGAGACAACCGAAGAAAAAAGTGCGGAAGAAAACGAACAATCCTCTGATTCCACATCAGACAACGAATAAATTACGAGTCTGTCCATTATTCGGACAGGCTTTTTTTGTGGTCAGTAGGAGTAGTAGCCCAGTGTGAAGGGGGGCGGATCCTGATATGAGCCTATTTTTAAAATCTATACCTAAAACCACCTCTATGAGCCAAATCGGTGTTCTATGTTCCAAATTTGGCAAGTTATAAGCCACTCGTGAGTTCCTCATTTGTCAAATTATGTCTTGCTTAATAAAAAAATTGTCTATGGATTGCCCTTGACGAATTGGGAACAAAAATTAATAATGTAAAATATAGAATTTTCTAAAGATTGAAATTATTAATTGTGATAGCACTTTCTTTGAAAGGAGGATTGACGTGCTTGATTTTATCCTGTTAATGGCGATAACCGCAATTTCACTCATCCTAGCCCTTAAGTACAAAAAGACGTTTTTTTTAGCTATTCCGTTTTTATCAATTTTTATTTATTTTTTTATTCAAATCGTCTTAGTGCCCGCACCGTTTTGGGAGACGGTCAAATTTATTTTCTCGCTAACGTAAAGCTTCTTCCGTTTTTTCTCCATGAATTTCTACAGTCATTTCTTCACTCAGCTTCTATGAATCGACACGTTCATCCATATGTAATTTTTTTAAAAGAAGGCTATGTTATATGTCATTGTTGATTTTTAGCAAGTTATTCACACGGCGGCGACTTCAGCGGGAACAAGAAGCCGCAAGACCCTTACTTGAGTGTTGCGAGGGAGCGGCTTGCGGATTGCCCGCGGAAAGCGTCCGCCTGCAGAGAAATGTATAAATATCAACAGTATCGGTTTAACAGTGCCTAAAAGAAAGGAGACCTAATATGGAAAAAATGGATCCACAGCTCGTGAACAAGTATGTAAAAGAAAAAACGGTATATCTATGTCTTTATTTGTTTATATGGTTTGCTGTTTCATTTGGCATTGTTCTGTTCGCAGAGCCGTTCTCGCAGGTTACGTTTAACGGTTTACCGTTCCATTATTTCATGGGCGCCCAAGGTTCTATCGTAACGTTTATCGTTTTATTATTTGTTAACGCCAAAGTAAGTGATCGGTTAGATGAAAAATACGGACTTGTTAATCGTGTAGAAAAAGTAGAGACCTCAGGGAAAGCGGTTAATAAGTAGCCAAATGAGACAAAGGGGGGAATACAATGGATACACAGTTTCTTGTATCAACGTCCATTATTTTAGCCACGTTCGCGTTGTATATTGGAATTGCCATTTTTAACAAAGCCCGTGCAACATCCGACTTTTACGTCGCAGGTCGGGGGGTTCCGTCAGTGTTTAACGGGATGGCCATTGGGGCCGACTGGATGAGTGCCGCTTCATTTATTGGACTAGCCGGAACGGTGATGATTTTAGGTTATGACGGCTTAGCTTACATTATGGGTTGGACAGGCGGTTATTTACTCCTTACCTTCTTACTTGCACCACATTTACGGAAGTCCGGTCGCTACACAGTACCGGAATTTATCGGAGACCGGTACAATAGCCATTCCGTTCGCGTCATTGCGGCCATTTGTACGATTATTATTAGTTTTACATACTCGATTGGACAGCTGTCAGGGTCAGGGGTCGTGATAGGTCGCTTGTTTGAAATCGATGCCAAAATTGGGACGATGATTGGTGTTGTTCTAATCGCCTTTTACGCGGCCTTTGGCGGAATGAAAGGAATTACGTGGACACAAGTCGCGCAATATTTAATTTTAATCATTGCTTATCTCATACCAGTTATTTTTATGTCCTTGCAACTGACTTCCAATCCCATTCCGTGGATTTCTTATGGAGAAATTGTCGGTAAAATGGGCGAAATTGATCGGGAACTGGGAATCTCTGAATATTTTGCGCCGTTTGAAAATGGGACAAAGTGGCAGTTTTTAGCCTTGCTGTTTACGTTAATGGCTGGTACTGCTGGACTTCCACACGTCATTGTCCGTTTTTATACCGTATCCACGATGAAAGCGGCACGTTGGTCTGGTGCTTGGGCGTTGCTCTTTATCGGTTTATTATACTTATCTGCACCTGCTTACGCTGCGTTTTCTAGGTTCATTTTATTAACAAAAGTGGCAGGAAGTAAAATATCGGAACTGCCAGCGTGGACGTCGACATGGGTCGATACTGGTAAACTACAAATCGCCGATAGCAACGGGGACGGTGTTTTACAATGGCAAGAAATGATGATTTCCAACGACATTGTTGTGATGGCAACACCGGAAATTGCCAACTTAGGCGTATTTGTAATCGGTCTTGTGGCTACGGGTGCAATGGCTGCTGCTTTGTCCACAGCAGGCGGATTAATGATTGCGATATCCTCTTCACTTGCCCATGACATTTATTATCGGGTCTTTAAGCCAGACGCAACAGAGAAAAATCGATTAGTAGTCGCTCGGCTATCGATTGCAGCGGCAACCATTTTTGCTGGGTTAGTTGCCTTAAATCCACCGGGAGTAATTACCCAGATCGTCGCGTGGGCGTTTGCGTTAGCGTCAGGTACGTTCTTCCCAGCACTCGTTCTGGGTGTTTGGTGGAAACGCTCCAACGCGCAAGGAGTCATTGCGGGAATGGTCATTGGTCTTATTGTGACGTTAAGCTACATTTTCTTAGCCAAATCTGGATGGATGATTTTAGGAATTAAAGATACCGGAGCAGGAATTTTTGGAGCTCTTGCTGCGTTTGTGGCCAACATCATTGTATCGCTTTTAACTGAAGTCCCTTCCAAGGAAAAACAAGACGAAGTCGTCAACCTACGCTATCCAGAAGAAGTCGTCTACAAGGACGGTGAAGTGTGGCTAAAGAAAACCGTATAGTTGTTTCAAGCGGTCATCTTGTTGAGGTGACCGTTTGTCTATTTGTTGCGCTTGAAAAAAGCTGGAAGAAACTGAAAACCAAGTGGGTACAAGTGCAACGAAGGGCGGGATGTTCTCTTATTCTAAATGCTCATATCTGTCTCTTAAACGTAATATTTTTGCTCTCGAATTGCTCTTATCAAGTGCTCAAAAACGTTCCAATATTTCCTCTTCGCTTTTGCTAACATTCCTAGGTTGTTGGTCCGTTTAGACGTTATTTTTCCTGAAAAATTTTTATGATCTTCTCTCCTTGGAACAAAATTTCGAAAAATCGTGCAAACCCCTTGTCCTTATTGTGTTTTTTGCGAATATATTTTCATCCAAGCTAATAAAATGTTACAAACCTGACAAAATTAAAGAGAGTGTTTGAGGTGAGGAATCGTAGAAAACCCGTTTAATCAAGTTATAGATATGATTATTTGCTGTAATGACAGGAAGTAGTTTACTTTCTGCCGCATACATACGTCATGCGGGATTCAGTACTTCAACGTAGAAAGCGAGTCTCATTTCACACTTCTCTCATCCAATTTAGGGAGGGCGAGTGGTGTGCACGATTACATCAAAGAGAGAACTATCAAGATAGGAAAGTATATCGTGGAGACGAAAAAAACAGTTCGCGTGATCGCCAAGGAGTTTGGCGTATCCAAAAGTACTGTCCACAAAGATTTAACGGAAAGGCTACCTGAAATCAATCCAGAACTAGCTAGTCAAGTAAAAGCCATTCTTGATTATCATAAATCGATCCGTCATCTACGTGGAGGGGAAGCAACAAAGCAAAAGTACAAAAAAGAGGAACAGTACAATAAAAGCACAATTAAATAATGGGATGTAGAGGTCCTATGAAAATAGGTCCTCTTTTTTTTGAAAGGTTATGATAAATTTCATTGTTGATTTATAGCAAGTTGTTCACACGGCGGCGACTCCAGCGGGAACAAGAAGCCGCAGGACCCTTACTTGAGCGCACCGAGGGAAGCGGCTTGCACCTTGCCCGCGGAAAGCGTCCGCCTGTAGCGAAATGAATAAATATCAACAGTATCGTTTAATAGAGCCTTTTGAAAAAAGCATGTGAGCTCACATCCAACATGCTGACGAAATTTTGTCAGACGTCTGAAAACTTTTTTACATCTCCCCATTTTTTAAGGAAATGAACTATGCTAAAATAAACAATTAGGGATAAAAATAATTAACGTTGGAAGATGATGTATTTTTTGTCATAAATAAGTGATAGTAGTTGTTTTGTGGAATAAAGGTGTAGGAAGGAGCTATCTAGGCATGTTTTCTAGAGATATTGGAATTGACTTAGGTACGGCAAACGTATTGATTCATGTAAAAGGTCGCGGCATTGTGCTTAATGAACCTTCCGTTGTGGCGATTGATAAAAATACAAACAAAGTACTTGCAGTCGGTGAAGAAGCACGGCGCATGGTCGGCCGCACACCAGGAAATATCGTGGCGATTCGTCCGTTAAAAGACGGCGTTATTGCTGATTTTGACGTCACAGAAGCGATGCTTAAATATTTTATTAATAAGTTAAACGTGAAAGGGTTTTTATCGAAGCCGCGTATTTTAATTTGCTGTCCAACGAATATTACGAGTGTTGAACAAAAGGCAATTAAAGAAGCGGCGTACAAAAGCGGCGGGAAAAAAGTATACCTCGAAGAAGAACCAAAAGTTGCGGCGATCGGTGCGGGCATGGATATTTTCCAACCGAGCGGAAACATGGTCGTTGACATCGGTGGCGGCACAACCGACGTAGCCGTTTTATCCATGGGTGATATTGTTACTTCCTCTTCGATTAAGATGGCGGGCGATAAGTTCGATATGGAAATTCTAAATTATATTAAGAAAAAATATAAATTGTTAATCGGTGAGCGGACAGCTGAAAATATTAAAATTAATATCGGTACCGTATTCCCGGGATCTCGTAAAGAAGAAATGGATATTCGCGGCCGCGATATGGTGACAGGTCTTCCACGTACGATTACCGTAAACTCTGAAGAAATTGAAGGAGCACTTCGTGAGTCGGTATCAGTTATTGTACAAGCCGCGAAAAACGTACTGGAAAAAACTCCACCAGAATTGTCTGCGGATATTATTGATCGTGGCGTTATTTTAACAGGTGGCGGTGCATTGCTTCACGGCATTGACCAACTGTTAGCAGAAGAATTAAAAGTTCCGGTATTCATCGCGGATAATCCAATGAACTGCGTAGCCATCGGAACAGGCATTATGCTTGAGAATATAGACAAGATTTCAGCAAGATATCTAGGCTAAGAGAAAGGGGCGACCTTTCTCTTTTTTTACAATGACACTACCCTGAAATAATTGTGGATAATTTTTACTGTTATTCGGAATGCTCTTAACAGGATGAACATTGCTCTTTGTGTTTCCGTTTTTCGCTGTTCTTTTTGTAAAGGCTATGTTATATGTCCAAGTTATTCATATGAAGCGAAAGGCGGCGACTCCAGCGGGAACAAGAAGCCGCAAGACCCATACTTGAGCGTAGCGAGGGAAGCGGCTTTCCCGCGGAAAGCGTCCGCCACAAGCGAAATGTATAAATATGAAAAGTATCGTTTAACAGACCTTCATGCCAATTGCCATTAGCACATCGATGAATGACCATACGTAAGAGATTATTTTACGTAGATCACTAATAGTATTTTTGGCCTAGAAATGGAAATAAATTGGCCAAAATTAGGATACCGCTGTTCCAAAGAATGGCTTATAATAAATATGAGATATTGTAACGGTTTGAGGTGAATTTTATGTTCCGCGGCTTTTACACGGTAGCGTCCGGTATGATTGCTTACCAACGAAAAGCAGAAATGCTTACGAATAATATGGCGAATGTACATACTCCAGGCTTTAAAGCCGATCAATCAGCGATGCGCGCGTTTCCAGAAATGTTATTAAAACGAATCGATGAAATGACGATACCAACGGAAAAAAAGCTTAACATCTTAAAAACACCGACAGTTGGTTCACTAAATACTGGAGTTTATATGCAAGAAGCGATTCCGAATTTTAAGCAAGGGGACTTACAAGAAACGTCGCTTCCTACTGACCTTGCCTTACTCGATGTGCTCGTTCCTACATCAGAAGAGACCGGTTTAAATGGAGCGTTGTTCTTTACCATTCAACATCCAACAGACGGTCTGCGCTATACGAGAAACGGAAACTTTACCATAGATCCTGAAGGGTTTTTAACGACATCTGCCGGATGGTATGTGCTGGATGACGAAGGGAACCGCATTCAACTACCGAATGATGATTTTATGGTCCGACCGAACGGGGTAATTGAAGCGAACGGTCAAGAAATCGCCCAAATCGGTATTGCCTTTGCGGAAAATGTGCATGCGTTACAAAAAGATGGCGAAGGGCTGTATCGTTTACCTGAAGGAACATTACCAAACGCCAATGAAGTGGACGGTGTGCAATATCAGTTACGCCAAGGGTTTATTGAACGATCCAACGTCGATCCAACGCGGACGATGACAGATTTGTTAACCGCGTTCCGAGCCTTTGAAGCGAATCAAAAAGTGCTCCAAGCATACGATCGAAGCATGGAAAAAGCGACGAACGAAATTGGTCGCATTGGTTAAGGCGCATCAATTAGGAGGAAATAACGATGAATCGAACGATGATCATAGCATCAAATACGATGAACCAGCTCCAACAACAATTGGATATCATTAGCCACAACATAGCAAACGTGGATACGACCGGATTTAAAAAACGCACGACACCATTTAGTGAACTCATGTATCAACAGTTTAACAATCAGCCGAATCTAGAGAAAGAAGTAGGCCGTCTGACGGCAGAAGGTATTCGTCAAGGCACGGGCGCAAAACTTGCTCAGGCAGCGCTAGTATTAACACAAGGCACATTAAAACAAACTGGTCGTGACTTAGACGTCGCTATTTTAGATAAACGGCAATTTTTCAAAGTACTCGTTGCTGACGAGGACGGTGGTACGTCCATTCAATTGACACGAGACGGTGCGTTTTACCTATCACCGGTTGGGGAAAATCAATTCATGCTTGTGAACGGAAGCGGATTACCCATCGTTGATGTGAATGAAAACATCATTACCTTCGGGGCTGATGCCAAAAAATTTACCATTAGCAATAATGGCGACTTCACTGTCCAATACGATAATGGCGCACAAGAAACGTTTGAACTTGGGATGGTTTCGATTTTAAGGCCGCAATTTTTAGAGCAAAAAGGAAACGGACTGCTCGGAATGCCGGAAAACGTGAACGAATTGGGTGAAGATGTATGGGTCGATTTAGTAGGTGAAAATCGAACGGACATTCAAGTCGCTCAAGGAGCTTTAGAACAATCGAACGTTGATTTAGGAAAAGAAA
Organism: Bacillus sp. (in: firmicutes); assembly: GCA_017656295.1. Taxonomy (NCBI): domain Bacteria; kingdom Bacillati; phylum Bacillota; class Bacilli; order Caryophanales; family Bacillaceae; genus Bacillus; species Bacillus sp. (in: firmicutes). Next base: position 188,614 of record JACDOC010000001.1, read on the forward strand.
TGACGGATATGCTACAAGTACAACGCTCCTATCAGTTTCAAGCGCGGGCGATTTCCATAGCCGATCAAATGTTAGGGCTGATTAACGGCATCCGTTAAAGGAGGCGACATGACGTGGCAGAAGAAGTTCAACAAATAGTGAAAACAAGGGAAGAAGTGAAAAAAGAAAAGAAGGAAGGCGAACCTTCTTCCCGTACGAAAAAACGAGTTCGAGTTCGCTTAATTCCAATTTGGTTACGTCTAATCATCGTGGTCGTTTTAACATTCGTTTCCTTGGTGGTAGGTGCTGTAGTCGGGTACGGGGTCATCGGTGACGGAAAGCCAAGCGATACATTCAAAAAATCCACATGGACGCATATTATTGATTTAGTGAATAAAGAATAACGCCGTGGAACATTAGTAGGTGTTGTAGGAGGAATGTTCATGCTAGATGTACAACAAATTAAAGAAATTATTCCCCATCGCTATCCATTTTTATTAGTCGATAAAATATTAGAAATTGAAGAAGGCCAGCGTGCGGTTGGGATAAAAAATGTTACGGCCAATGAAGAATTTTTTAACGGTCACTTCCCAGACTACCCGGTGATGCCAGGTGTTCTCATCGTTGAAGCTTTAGCCCAAGTAGGCGCAGTTGCGATGTTAAAAAAGGAAGAAAACCGTGGACGGCTTGCCTTTTTTGCAGGAATCGATAACTGCCGCTTTAAACGCCAAGTCAAACCAGGCGACCAACTTCGCCTTGAAGTCGAAATGATTCGCGTTCGTGGCTCTATGGGTAAAGGAAAAGGTGTCGCTACAGTCGACGGCGAAATCGTCTGTGAAACAGAAATAATGTTTGCGCTCGGTGACAAACAATAACGTAAATCCCCCAAAGTGTTTTGGGGGATTTTCTTATTGATATGTGTATTAAGTGTGGAAGCAAAGTGTCCAATAGGAAGTTTTATGAGCCAATGGCGGTGTCAATGTACCAAAATAAACGTTTTATGAACAAAACCAAAGTTCTATGTGACAAATAGGGCTTTATGTGTAAAACCATATTAATAAATAACAACTTTCAAAAATTAGTTGTCATAACTTCGTCGTTTTGGGTAAAGCTAACAAAAGACCGAATGACGGTCAATAATAAGAATAACTTAATGAAAGGGGTATAACGATGAGCAAACGTTTGTTACACATCATCGGTGGCTCAGCACTAGCGGCGATGCTCATGATTGGCTGTGCCCAAAACGACCAAGAACCACCTCCGCCAGCTGACGACGTAGTTCCAGATGTTGAAGAAGACATTAATGACGATTTAAATGGTGATGATCAAGACATGATGGACAACAATGGAGACATGCTGGATAACAATGATGCAGAGAACGATGTCAACACACCTGGTGATGAGGATCCGACTCTAGACGATAATACGGAACAAGAGGAACTCATCGAGGATGAACGTGACCGTGAAGATCAAAACAATGTAGATCAATAAAAGTGAAGCAGGGATGAACCCTGCTTTTCTCATTTACAGTCTTAATAAGAATCGCTATAATAAGGTAAAGTTTGAAAGGATATGGATGTATTACCATGAATTACTCTGGTCATTATTGTTTAATCATAGTACTTTTGGTAATGTAGATATGATATAGTAAAAAAGGTGAAAACAGTATTGATTAGGGGGTACTTAAAATAGATGTTAAAAGACTTAGCTTCTGGAATAAAAATCAGCATCACTCGATCCATCATGACTGTTTTTGAACAATATATGGCAAGCATTCAATGGGATGAAGATAAATATAGCTTAGAGGATTTTATTCAAGCGTGGCGTATGTATATTACCACGGCATCGACTTGGTACGATAAAGTGAGTGATGAAATCAAAGCGAATCCATCGTTTCATGAAGAACTAGCCCAAAAAATTAACGAAACGATTGAAAAAATATTAACAACCCCACCAACCAACGAACAGATGGAAGAAATTAATAGGCTTCAAAACGAACTCGGTATTGAAAAGGATTACTCATGTAAAGCAGAAGCGAAATACGTCCTTGACGTGCTCAACGAAGAAAAAAAGAAGCGTGAACAACATACAAAGTCAACTCCTGCTTAAAGCGGGGGTTTTTTATTTATTATGGTTGGAAACAGTCTTTTCATTCGGGAACCTTGACCTCAGATGAAATTTTCCCGGAACCTAACCCAATCCCCAGAAGAAAAAAGCTAACCCAACCAAGCTTCACAGCGATGTTGAGTTAGCTTTTTGATTGTTCTCGCTCTTTTAGGCGCGGCTTTTCTTTCATTTTTTCTTTAAACGTATTGACAAGTGTTTGACCGGACAATCCTTCGTCGACTAAATTTTGTAACAATAGTTCTGCGTATTCACTGCGCGCTTTTTTGAGTTTTGCTTCGAATAAGATGCTGAGGTGTTCATCCATTTTTTTTACGCAACGGATATGGCAGGTAAACAGAGCAGGATCGTTCGCTGCGTGAGTGATGACGACTTGTACTTCGATATCGTTTGGTTGTTGTTGCAAGTCGCGGAAGTAATCGTAGTACGACCCATCAATAAAGGCTTCGATTAACCATGTCCGATTTTCATCTTCCTTATTAATAATCAACCCATCGATCAATTCAATATTTCGAAGTTGATGCTCTTCGACGATGTGCAGCGAAATGATTTTAAAAGTTTTCATATCAATCCTCCTTAAGGAGTGTGAGGTAACGTCAACGACATTTCACGTCTAGATTTGAATTGATTATACCATACAAACTGGAAAATACTAAATGTTCTAATGAATGAAAGCACACGTGTCGAACGATGAAAAAAAATGAGGAAAATGGTAAAAATCGATTTTTAGATTCAATCTACGTTTAAAATTTGATTTTCGCTAAGGAATTAAGTCATATTCACCTAAAAAGAGGCTCGAAAATCGAAATTTCCACATTTTACTATGCATCATAAAGCAAGTATGATGGAACTAACTTAGACGGAATGAGGTGAGATAGTAATATGATTAACCAGGTGACCTTAGTCGGGCGATTAACGAAAGATCCTCAACTTCGGTATACCTCGGAAGGCCGTGCGGTATTAAATGTGACGTTGGCGGTAAACCGGCCGTACCGTAATGAAAATGGGGAGTCAACAGCAGATTTTGTGTTATGTACCTTATGGAATCGAACGGCCGAAAACACGGCTAAATATTGTCAAAAAGGATCTGTCTTAGGTGTTACCGGGCGGCTTCAAACGAGAAACTATGAAAACCAAGAAGGGAAAAAAGTGTATGTTACTGAAGTCATCGCGGATTCAGTCAAATTTTTAGGGGGAAAGCCTGCAGAAGATCGTTCGCTGCATCCGTTAGAAAAATAGTGGCAGCCCTTATGTGCACAAGCCCCCGACAAAGGAGGTGATGCCACGAAAAGGTTGGTGTAAGGAGGTGTGTTCAGGTGGAACCGATGTATCAACAAATTCGACGTACCGAGCTTCTTGTCCAAGATTTGATCCGCTTAGTCGCTAAAGCGCACGACCGAATATCGCAATTAGAAGCGCAAGTCACCGAGTTAACTGACAAAGCTCGTCAAAGTTGATTTGATTCATTCACATACTTGCCCCAAGAGAGAATCGTTCCTTGTATATCCCCTCTACGTCCTCGCAAATATAGCCGGCATCGTCCTTCCCGCCGGCTTTTTTCTTTAAATCTTTTCTTTTTTAAAAAACTGCGTTAAATGAACAAGTTGCTTCACCGATAAGTCCCGCTTTTTTTGTGGAAAATGATAAATCTCGACTAACGATTGTTGCAGCTCTGGATATTCCTTTAACAATTGATGAATTCGCTCTAAATCGGATTTTTCGAACCGTTCCCGCAGTACAGAGGCAGACGACTGAACGGTCTCTTCATCGGTAGGAAATAACGTGGTAATCGGCGCATCGTATACGTGTAAAATTTTTTCAATCATTTCCGCTGGAATCGATTGTTGGCCGTTCTCATAACGAGACAATGTCGCACGGGAAATGTTTAACCGTTTCGCGGCTTCTTCTTGTGTCAATCCTCGTAATTTACGAAGTTCCGTAATTTTATGTACAAGGGACATTCATATTCACCCTTAATCTTTCAGACATTATTATTTTCAAGATAACGGTTTTTCCCGTTCATTTCCTGCAGATGTTCATAATATGAACGTCAATTTATGTTCATTTTTAAAAGCTCGCGAAAAAAAGATGAAGGAGATACGAAAAATTTGTAGAATAGTATGGAAGTAACAGGAAAATTGTACCATTTTCAATTATTTTGTAGGCCAAAAGGAGGGTGTCATGCTGGTGAAAAGAAATATTTTACTTCGATCCGATGATGCATTGCCGCCACCAAATGAAAAATTTAGTCTCATTATGAAAGGAAAGAAAAATTTAAAAAGCGGATGGGTTATTGCCCCCAGCCTTTCATTTGCAGAAGCGCTTCAAGGAATTGCCTTATCGGATACAATGCTATCGCGTGAAGAACCAACTCCTTACCTGCGAATACCTCTACAGTCACCAAATTCCTGCCTGAAAGTTTGTATTCATACGTATCATGTCACCTGGGAAGTTCTTGTGACGATGGATGTCATGAAACGAATGTTAACGATTGAACAGATTTTTCCCTCAACACCGAAAATACCGGAGGAGATATTAGAAGAGTTGTATTCTTGTTTTCTTATTAAAAAAGGTTCCTCGATCATGTGGTTAGGAAAGTGGAAGCAACCAAACGATCACAAAAAAGAACGGCTTTACTCTTTTCATATCGAAAGAGAAAAGCCGTCTCCATCCTCTTAAGTTAATGCGAGTAAAGAATAAAGTTCCTCGTCTGAGAGTTCTGTGACCCATTGCTCGGATTGAATAATTTGGTCATTTAACGATTGCTTTTTTTCAAGCATGATGTCAATTTTCTCTTCTAATGTGCCGACAGTAATCAATTTATGAACGTGGACAAACCGTTGTTGACCTATTCGATAGGCACGATCGGTCGCCTGATGTTCAACCGCCGGATTCCACCACCGATCATAATGGATGACATGATTCGCTGCCGTTAAGTTGAGTCCCGTTCCTCCTGCTTTTAAGGATAAAAGAAAAATCGGAAATTCGCCTTCTTGGAATCGTTGTACATAGTCATCTCGTTGTTGTTTGGGCATGCTCCCGTTTAAAAACGGGACGTCTATTCCGAAGTGTTTTTTGATGACTTGTTGAATTATTTCACCCATTTTCAAGTATTGGGTGAATAGAAGGCACGCTTCGTTTTGATCGAGACAAGCGGTAATCAGGTCCAACGTTTTTTGTAGTTTTTCGGATCGTTTTAGCAAATTGGCTGGCGCTGTTTCTTTTAAGTAAAGGGCCGGATGGTTACACAACTGTTTTAATTGATTGAGCATTTGCAACACTTTCCCTCGACGTTCCAAACCGGTTAACGTTGGTATTTCCGCAAACGTATCTTGAATGAGTTGTTCGTACAGGGCTGCTTGTTCATCCGTTAACGGACAATATTCTTTTTGTTCGAGCTTATCCGGTAAGTTCAAGGCTACTTCTTTGTCCGTTTTTAAGCGGCGGAGGAGGAACGGACGAATGAGCTTCTGCAACGCCTGGATACGGTCCACTTCTTCGTCGCGTTCAATCGGAACGATAAACCGTTTTTGAAACTGGGCAAACGATCCTAAATAGCCGCGATTCATAAAGTCAAAAATGGCCCACAATTCGCTCAACCGGTTTTCCATTGGCGTTCCTGTTAACGCAATATGGTGCTGTCCTTTTAGCTTTCGGATGGCTCGGGATTGTTTCGTGTTGGCGTTTTTAATGTTTTGTGCTTCATCTAAGGCAATCGTGCTCCATTTTACGCTTGAGAGTTCATCAAAATCTAAATGAGCTAAGGTGTACGTCGTCAAAATGACATCAGACGAAGCGGCCCATGTGGTAAAATCTTCGCCTTTTGTCCGGTGACTTCCGTAATGCGTCCCGACACGAAGGGAGGGAGCAAATCGCTCAAGCTCCCGCTGCCAGTTTCCAAGCACCGATGTCGGGCAAATGATGAGGGCAGGAGTGTCGGGAGCTTCTTTTTCCCGTACGTGTAACAAATACGCAATCAATTGAATGGTTTTTCCAAGACCCATGTCGTCAGCTAAGCAAGCCCCAAAGCCGTGTTCGCGTAAAAAATAGAGCCAGCTCATTCCGAACTGCTGGTACGGTCGTAAGGTCGCTTGTAAGTCGAACGGTGTTGGCAAAAGCGGAATGTCTTTAGGATTCGTTAATTGGCGAAGCCATTGTTTTAACGAGCGGCTTAACTCAAATTGCAATTTAGCTAATTCGCGTTCGTCTTCCGTATCGGTTACAACGAGCGGTTCGTCGCCAAGTTGTTGATGGAGCAAGTCGGACATCGAAACGCCTTTCTCCTTCGCTTCTTCCATCAATATTTTCAACCGTTGAATCAATCGATGGTCTAATTGCACCCATTGGCCATTGATGCGCACAAGATTTCGTTTTTCGTGAACGAGCTGTTGAAATTCTTCTTCAGACAACTCTTTCCCGTTAATCGACAAGCGCCAATCAAAATCAAGGAGCGCATTCATTCCTACATACGACCGGTACGTCTCTTGTTTGACCGTTGCTTTTACTTGCACGGAGGCTTTTCGAATCGATTCCCACCAGGACGGAAGGAAAATCGGTACCCCAAGAGCGGTTAATGTTTCGCTAGAAGACGATAAAAAGGTCCACGCTTCTTCATCCGATAAGCGGTCTTTCATCTGGCCATCTTCATAAAGCCATGGAAACAGACGCTCCCAACGGGTTTGTTCTTGTTCGACAGCTCGAATATGTTTTTTCCAACCGCGTGGCAACGAACTCGAAAGGGGAAAAATGGCTTCACTGTTTCGTTCTTTTAAAACGGTTTCCAAGTGCCATTCCGTTGCGCCTTCTTCCGGCTCGGACAATCGTAGCCCAATGGTAAACGGAAGCGGAGTGTCATTTCCTCTCAGCCATTCCTGCCATTTTTGTTCATCAAAGTAGGCGACAATTTCTTGCGGAGAAAGCTGTTCTTGGGCCGCGTGCTTGTTAACAAGGTTCTCCATACTTTCTGTCACAATCGTTTGTAAAAATAATCGTGCCGATTGCTCTTCGCTTTTAATTGTCCAGACTTTTTTGTCATCGACTTGAGCGAACAGTTCTTCCGGTAGGCTCCAAAGTAGTTTGGTCCCGTCTTCGCTGACTGTCGGCTGAACTTTCGCATTTTGTATGGCCTTATAAACATCTGGTCCTACGTCATGGAGAACTTGTAACGGTTCATCCCACTCCCACGGTAAAAAGGAGTTATACGTTCGGCGTCCGAATAGAGATAACAGGTCCCAGGCGCTAATGACGAACCCGATATCCCGCCCTTCCGTTTTGGTTTCCAGCATCGATCCGTAAAAGCTTTCCTCATGCCAAATAAACAGCTTTTTCAAATTCATCGTTCCGATATGTTCGTTCGGAGTGTAAATGAAATAACGGGAACGACTTAATTTTTTTATAGACACGAACAGTATATTAACCGTTAACATGCGTTAATTTTCCCCTTTCTAGTTCCTCCTGAAACGCGCGCAATCGTTTTGTTTCCTCTTGAAGTGTAGTAAGGAAGAGCTCCCACTGGTCAAGCCGTTTTAATTTTTTATAAATGGTATGTAGTTTTTTTATATATTTCACCGCTAGTTTGTAATGCTGCCGGGTTCGCTGATTGACATGATAGTGTACGGTATCATGGTAGAGCGGAAGTAAAAGCTCCGGTGCTTCCTTTTGAATCGTTCGTAATTCTTCGGTAGGAAGGTCGTCTGCCCGGTGGCCCATGTACAGCTGCAATTCAACCCATTGTTGATAGGCTCCTTGCTCATATAACAAGTCGCTATAGTGATAGTAACTATAAGGAAGAGTGACGCGCATCAACCGTTCCATTTGCTTCGGATGTTCGTTTACAATGCCGTACCGTTTGAATTGTTGAAGAAGCGACTGGATGTACCGAGTTCGTAAATAGTTCGTTTCCAGCGTTTGTAAAAAGGGCTCAAGCGAATGTTCGATCCACGTTAACAATCGGCTCATACGCTTAGAGTCATTCAATGAAGCCAACCATTCAATCCACCACGACACATAATAAAGAACATCAGGCGCAGCAAGGGAAAAGAATTTTTCCGCCAAGTCGTCATTTTTTAAAAGAAGCGAATGATGGACGTTTGCCAAAATATTAGGCATCCGCAGATCCTGTAACGTCTCCATCTCTTCCTGCCGCCAAGTAGCTTTGGTAAACACATCCGTCCATAAAAAGCGATAGACGTCGAAGTAAAACGGGAAAAGATCATCATCCCATGCTATAAAGTCTCGAGCCCACGTCCGAAGTTCCGAAAGAAACGGATCAAACGAAAAAGGTAGAGGATGAGGAAGGTTGTTCACGGCTTTTTCCGCCATCTCTACTAAGTAATGAAAATGGGAAAACACACTGCGCTCCAATTCATTTTTAGAAAAATTCCACGTCCGTGTTTCCTCGCGTAACTGATGTAAGAGCCAACAAACGGAATATAAACGGTATAACTTTTTCATTTCCTCTTCGACGGGCTCAGTTTGTCGAATCCGTAAAAAATACGAGTCGAGGAGGTTCATCAAAAGGTAAGGATTTTTCTGGACAACGGCCGAATCGAACGTCGCAAATGCCTCGGTTAACCGTTCGTTCCACGCTTCGACCGAATGGGAGCGAAAACGTTGTTCTTTTTGTTTTAACAACGTAGACGCTCGTTGAAGTTGCGAAAAAATGTTTGTAGTCGAACGAGACTTTTTCCATTCTTCAATCCAACGCGTTACGCTTTTTGACCGGCTGTATAACGAAAAAAAAGCCGCCAACAAGTGCGGACAATCCGGTTCCTTACAATCACAACGAGACAAATAAAAGTCATCCACATCAATTGAACCAGTGAACTTCGTGCCGTAATCATCTACATAGAACTTTAAAAATAAGCTTTCATGTTCGTCGCTCCACTGTACATGTCGTTTATGATATAGATAAAATGCCCTATTTACCTTTTGTTGATCCTTCACATCGGAAGAATCTAACCGCTCCTCCCAATACGTTGCCCACTCATCTAATACGACCGCACGTATCAACCAAAACACCTCTTCACGAAAAATCTCTCCCCATTATATCACACGTCAAACGCGAAATATGTCATCTTCTTGGTGGACAATTTATTCCAAGTATGTCCATATACAGAGACACTCACACCTAGCCTTCATTAAATGTGGAATTTTTCGGAAGTGCCAATCCCAAAAAAAGAAACCGCCTGCGTGATCAGGCGGGTAACTTTTGGGAAGTAGAAAAAATTTTCAAAGTGGAAATAACGTGCTTAGTTGGCCGGTTACTTACTCGAGAAGCAGAATTACTTACTATAGTCGGAAAAGAAAATTACTTGCTTTTTAATAAAGTAAAAAAATTACTTGCCGATATAGCTCCCCTAAAAGGTACGAGAGGAGACGGAATGTACATCGTTTCTCCGGTAAACACGTTCACTCCTGGTTGGGACACTTTTTTGTCATTTTTCCAATAAAAGTTTTTGTTTTTCGGGTAGCGGAATTCGACGCCGTCCTTTTTGGCGACCATGACGATATTTTCTTGATCTGACGTATCGAGGGAGACATCATACCCTTGTTGCTTAAAATACGTAACCCCATCGACGAACAACACATTCGTTGCATGCTCTAAAGACAGGCCTAAAAAATGGGCGACCTTCTTCGCTAAGTCGATATTGTTGAGAAGCCCTGTTGGTTTTTCCGGTCCATACGCATATAAAAACACGTCTTCTCCGGTATGGCCGTGAGTGGTAAAGCCGAGATGGGCTCTTTTAGCCATGATGTCGGCTAATACTTCTTCGATATGGGTCGCATTAGCAATCCGACCCCATTCATCGATGGTTAATTCATTTAGTCCATACAATTTTACCACTTCTTTTAAATTCCCTTTGTCTTCGTCTAATTGGGACAAAGCCCCCGTTACGGTGAGCTTTGCTTTTTTTAACGGACCAATCACCTTGGATTTTGCTACTGTTTTATAGGTGTCATCCGTATCCGGATTGCCGATTGTCAGCCCACCTGTACCGTGGTCCGTAACGGCAATAACGAGCGTATTCCCGTCTTTTTTCGCAAACTTAATAGCTTCGCCTACCGCTTTATCAAATGCAAGTACTTCACTCACCATACCGACTGGGTCGTTTTTATGCGCCGACCAATCGACTTTGCTTCCTTCGACGAATAAAAAGAAGCCTTGTGGGTCTTTTGAAAGAAGGGAAATCGATTTTTCCGTCATCTCCGCTAATGACGGTTGAGGAAGGTCGAGGTATTTGCGGTCGATGTCATATGCCATATCGCTATCGGCGAACGTTCCCCACACAGGAAGTTGCTTGACCGATTTCAGCTCATTCCGCGTTGTCACCACTTGATAGCCTAAGTTCTCGAGTTCGCCCCACAAATTTTCTCCATCTTTTCGCCCGTGAATCGGTTTGTCTTGAGGATAACCTTTCCGTAGGCCCGGATGATCTTTTTTCCATTCGTTTTGTGGAATTAACGGCCCTTTTCCGCCTCCTAACACGAGGTCGAGTCCTTGATACACTTGCTGTTCAGCAATGTCATCGAAATGTTCCCGATTTGTTACATGGGAAGAAAAAGCGGCAGGCGTGGCATGCTGAATCGGGGAGGTGGCTACCAATCCAACCGCCATCCCTTTTTGCTTCGCTCCTTCTAAAACGGTAGCCACCGGCCGGAGATAAGCAGGAGTTTGAACCTCTTTTCCTTGAAACACCGGCACAAGTCCCACGACATCCGCCATTGTTTTCTTGCCTGTAGCCATGGCTGTCGCTGCTGCGGCAGAATCCGTAATGATAGATGACTTAGAATACGTTTGTACCCCGCCAACTAACAGCTCATCTAAAAATAGAGGGTTTCCTTTGTACCATCTTGCTAACGTCACTGCATCTGCGCTCGTCCCGTCCATTACCATAAAAATAACGTTACGTTTTTGTGCTACTTCCTTCCCTTGGGCTGGTATACTAGAAGACCAACTAACGGAAAAAACAACAAATAAACACACGATTTGTAGAAAACGACTCATACAAGCACCACCATTATAAATTTGTACTGTATTACATTTTTGTTAAGCTTTTGGATATTAGTTTATTGATTTGACCAGATGTTATACAATTAGTACTTGGATGAATGGATGGGGCAAAACAGAAGACGGGGGGATTCATTTGAGAATTAAAAAAGCGATCATACCAGCGGCCGGGTTAGGTACACGCTTTTTACCAGCAACAAAAGCGCAGCCGAAAGAAATGTTACCAATTGTAGATAAACCAACCATTCAATACATTGTCGAAGAAGCGGTCGCATCTGGTATTGAAGATATTATGATCATTACCGGAAGAGGAAAACGGGCGATAGAAGACCATTTTGACAAGTCTTATGAACTGGAAGAAACGCTAGCGAAACGTGAAAAGTGGGAGCAATTAGAAGAAATCCAATCAATTGCGAACTTAGCGAACATACATTATATAAGACAAAAAGAACCTAAAGGATTAGGACATGCGATCCATTGCGCCAAAACATTCATCGGTAACGAACCATTTGCTGTTTTACTTGGAGATGATATTGTCGAAGCACCAACCCCTTGTCTCAAACAAATGATTGATATCTACGAATCGTTAAACGAACCAGCATCCATTCTTGGGGTTCAAGAAGTGCCCCGCGAAGATGTATCAAAATATGGAATCATCGAACTTGCCGAAAAAGTAGGTTCAAATTTATATAAAATCGAAAACTTAGTCGAAAAGCCGTCAACCGAAGAGGCACCTTCCACGTACGCCATCATGGGAAGGTACATTTTACAACCAGAAATCTTACACATTCTCGAAACCCTTCCGCCAGGAGCTGGGGGAGAAATCCAACTTACCGACGCCATCCAACAGCTGGCACAACGACAGTCTGTATATGGATTTTATTTCACTGGAAAACGCTACGACGTCGGTGACAAGCTTGGATTCATCAAAGCGACGATTGAACTCGGGTTAAAACGGCCGGACTTGCGGGAGGAGTTATTAGCGTATTTGGAAGGAATCATGACAGTAGAGAAGGGAACATCTGTATGAGAATTGCCATCGTAGGAACAGGTTATGTTGGATTAGTCACAGGGGTTTGTTTAGCAGAAGTTGGACATCAGGTGACATGTTTTGACATTAATGAAGAAAAAATCGAATTCCTTTGTAGCGGAACATCTCCCATTTACGAACCGGGATTAGAAGAATTTATGAAAAAGAATATGGAAGAAGGCCGGTTATTTTTTACTTCTTTGCCTGATGAAGCGTACAGGCAGGCGGAGGTTGTTTTTATTGCCGTCGGGACACCAGAGAAGGAAGATGGTTCTGCTGACCTTCGATATATTGAAAAAGCAGCAATCACCATTGCTCAACATGTCAACAATGACGTGGTCGTTGTTATTAAAAGTACCGTTCCAGTAGGAACAAATGAAAAAGTGGAACAACTGTTAAAAACGAAGGCACCAAATGACATCACCATTCGAGTGGTGTCGAATCCGGAGTTTTTACGCGAAGGTTCCGCCGTGTACGATACGTTTCATGCGGATCGCATTGTGATTGGTGCGAATGACGAAGAAGCGGGAAATCTAGTTGAAAAAATTTACGAACCATTCCACCTTCCTATTCTTCGAACCGATATTCGGAGTGCGGAAATGATTAAGTACGCTTCTAATGTCTTTTTAGCTACAAAAATTAGTTTTATTAACGAAATAGCAAATTTATGTGAAAAAACGGGAGCAGATATTGAAGACGTGGCGAAGGGAATGGGAATGGATCAACGAATTGGTGCGAAGTTTTTACGTGCAGGGATTGGTTTTGGCGGCTCTTGTTTTCCGAAAGACACAAAGGCTCTTCAAAAAACAGCTGCTGAGCACAACTACCAATTCCATATTCTCGATGCTGTCTTGCAAGTAAATAACATCCAAAAAGGTAAACTTTATGAAAAGGCAAAAACGATTTTTCCGTCCTTACAAGGAAAAAACGTTGCAGTCTTAGGACTCGCATTTAAACCAAATACAGATGATATTCGAGAAGCACCAGCTTTAGAACTATTGCAACAGTTACTATTGGATGAGGCCAACGTTCGAGTTTACGACCCGATTGCAATGAAAAATGTTAAAAAAATATTTGGTGATAAGCTGACTTATGCACCATCCATTGAAGAAGCGATTAAAGAAGCAGAAGTAACGTTTATTGTGACAGAGTGGAAAGAAATTAAAGAATTTCCATTAACAAAATACAAGCAATTGATGAAGCAACCATTAGTTATTGATGGTAGAAATTGTTATAATCTTAAAGAGGCTGAAAAAGTAGGATTACCATACATGTCAATTGGCCGAAAATCCGTTCATATTGATCCTTTAGCTTGATAGTCATTGGGTCGAACGAAAAGTGAATATTTTCGACAGAACCTATCATAATAAGTTAATTTTCGCTATAATATCATCTAGATTGCACAATTTATTGGTTGAAAGGAAGTAATCTTTCTATGTTTAACAAAATCTGTGTTGTAGGTTTAGGATATATCGGATTACCGACTGCTGTTATGTTTGCCAACCATGGTGTAAAAGTTCATGGGGTAGACATTAACGAAAAAGCGGTCAATATGATTAAAAATAAACAACTGCATATAGAAGAAAATGGACTAGAAGAACGTTTAATCCAAGCAATTGATTCTGGAAACTTAACGGTTTCTACAACTCCGGAAGAAGCGGACGTATTTATTATTGCTGTTCCTTCACCAATTAATGAGGATAAAACAGCGAACTTAGAATACGTTCGTGCAGCCACAGCGTCGATTGTTCCTTACGTTCGCCGTGGAAACTTAGTGATTTTAGAATCCACCGTTCCTCCTCGTACGGTAGAAGATATCATGATTCCAGAGCTCGTGAAATCTGGGTTAGAAATCGGGGAGGAATTATTTGTTTCCCACTCACCTGAGCGTGTCATTCCAGGTAAAGTATTTGAGGAGTTAGTCAACAACGATCGTATTGTTGGCGGTATTAACGAAAAATCGGCTCAACTAACAAAAGAATTATATGAAGTATTTGTAAAAGGAACGATTCACTTAACGGATGCCACAACAGCTGAGCTCGTTAAAGTTATTGAAAATACGTACCGTGATGTAAACATTGCGTTTGCAAATGAGCTTGCCAAAATTAGCGAAAAAATTGGCGTGAACGTGTGGGAAGCCATCAAATTAGCGAACTATCATCCACGGGTCAATATCCACTTGCCAGGACCAGGAGTAGGTGGTCACTGTATTGCGGTTGACCCATGGTTTTTAGTAGAGCTACAGCCGGATTTAGCTCAAATCATCCATTTAGCGCGTCGTACAAACGATTCGATGCCGAAATTTACAGCTGATAAAGTTCGTTCGATTTTAGAAAAGCATCAAATTCAACATGGTCGTGTAGCGGTATTAGGACTTGCGTTTAAAGCGAACATTGACGACATGCGCGAAAGTCCTTCCCTTCAAGTGATTAAGCATTTAGAAGAGTACGGCATTGACTATATAGCTTATGATCCACACATTAAGGAAAATAAGCTGCCAAAACAAACCCAACATTTAGAAGAAGCGATTGCTCATGCTGACGTGGTGTTAGTCTTAACGGACCATCAGAAGTTCAAAGCATTAGATCCTGAACGATTTGCAAAACATATGCGTAGCAAAATTGTGATCGATACGAAAAACTGTTTAGACCGTGAGCGTTGGGAGCAAGCAGGCTTTGAAGTCAATGTTTTAGGAGATACGAAAAATTAATCGTCTGACCAGAATAGGTGATGAAATGAAGGAAACATTTCTTGGAGTAGATGTGAGTAACCAAACGTATGAGCAATTAACGGAACAATTGTTTCAAGATATTGCTCAAAAGAAAAAGTCGTTTATCGTCGCGATTAATCCGGAAAAAATTATGAAGGCGCAGAAGGATGAACAGCTGCGCCAACTTCTCAATCGGGCGGATTATCAAATTCCTGATGGCATCGGTGTCGTCATTGCCTCCATTTTAAAAGGAGGACGTATCCGTCAACGAGTGACTGGAATTGATATGATGCTTAAGCTGTGCGAAGAATCTGCCAACCGAGGAAAGACGATTTTCTTATATGGAGCCAAACCAGGAGTTGCTGAAGAAGCGAAAAAAAGCTTAGAGCAGAAATTCCCTGGGATCCAAATTGTCGGGACGATGCACGGCTATGAAAAAAATGAGGAAATCATTAAGGACGCGATCAATAAGGCCAACCCAGATATTTTATTTGTCGCTTTAGGAAGCCCAACGCAAGAATATTGGATTGTCAACCATATGAACGAATTAGCCCCGTCCATTTTCCAAGGGGTCGGAGGTTCGTTTGATGTCATTTCCGGTCGAATTAAGCGAGCTCCCATACTCTTCCAAAAGCTGGGCCTTGAGTGGTTTTATCGTTTGATGAAAGAACCGTGGCGTTGGCGCCGACAACTCATTTTACCGAAATTTATCATTAAAGCGTTACGAGATTAGAAGGGATACTCACCATGTCGAAGCTTAAAATCGCCAGTATTTTGTTTTTACTATCGACATTTTTTCTGAAATTTTCGAGCATGTTGAGGGATTTGGTCATAGCCGCATTATTTGGTGATTCGTATGAGGCAGGTGCCTATATTGCGGCAATGACCATTCCGAATGCCCTCATTTTATTTATGCTAACCGGAATGAAGGATGCCTTTCTTCCGAGTTATTACAAATATGATCGTCTCGGTAAAGGTTTTTCCCATTTAACCAATATCGTCAAAGGGACGTTTTGGATTAGTTTTATCATTGCGATCATTGGGGCCCTTCTTTCTCCTTGGCTCGTCCGTGTTTTATATCCTGAATTCGGGCAATATGAACACGGCTTTGCAGTCGCAGGGTGGACAGCAGCCGTTTACTTTTTATCCATCGCCCTTGTAGGGGTCAATGCCGTATACGAAGGGTACTTTGATGCACAAAAGAAATTCTCGTTTTCGACGTTTTCCCAAACGATTGTCGTGTTAACAACGATTGGCAGTGCGATTATTTTCCATGACCAGCTAGGGATTTATGCTGTACCCATCGGATATCTTGTCGGAACGATTTTTTCTTTTGTCATCAAATTGATTTACTTATCGCCGAGAAAAATGTTAGCTTGGAAGCAAAAATTAGACGTCCAAGAAGTAAAGGCGTTTTATGCGATTTTCATGCCTGTTGGACTGACGATTGCTGTCGGACAAATTAACTTGATGGTTAATACGTTATTTGCGGCTCATTTTGGGGCAGGAGTTGTGGCCAATTTAAACTATGCGTTTCGATTCGTGAATATTCCACAAGCGATTTTTGGCGTCACCATTGCCACGATTGTGTTTCCGATTTTAGCTCAAGCGCAATCCAATAGAGATGAAAGGTTGTTCCGCTTAGGAATTGAGCGGGGACTTTCTTATATGTTCCTTTTTCTCGCACCGACGATTGCGGGCATGATGTTATTAATGGAACCTCTCATTCAAGTCGTTTATGAACGGGGAGCATTCGATGCAAATGCCACTGCTCAAACGAGTTACTTTGCATTGTTTTATGTAGGATCCGTTCTGTTTTATAGCATCCAAGCCGTGATTGCCAAAGGCTTTTATACCCTTGAAAAAGGGCATTTAATGATGCGCATTGGATTCATTTCAATTGTTATCAATATTATTTCGAACTATTTCTTGTCCCAATGGATGGGACCGAGTGGATTAGCCCTGTCAGCGTCGGTTGTTGGTTTGATTTATTCATCAATGACATTTTTGACATTGTATAAAATATCCGGCGGCTTCGATTTAAAACGTATTGCTATCGAATACGGGAAAGTTATTGGGGCTGTCACGGTTATGACCATCTTGTTATGGCAATTTATCCAATATGGTTGGCTAACCGAATGGCATTCAGCCGTGTATATCATGGTGATGGCGATCATCGGTGGAAGTCTATATTTCCTCACATTATTCGTACTTCGTAGTCAATCCCTGAAAGAATTATTGTCCAAAGGAGGGAAATAAGCGTCTTCTAGGAAAGAGGCTCAAAACGTTATGAAAAAGCTAGCATTTATTTCGAAAATAAACCAATTAGATACGTTTTCACCTTACTTTTTTCTTCCTTTTATCTTGTTGCTCTACTTTTTCACGAGCTTATTCGATTTCCATCGATTTGAATATTTTGAAGTGAAGGAAAATGTTTGGGGACCGGTTTTTGTGGGGTTATTATCCTATTATGCGGCCGTCTATATTGCGGATAAGCGAAATTGGACGTTCCCGAGGTTTGGGCTGTCCTTTTTAAAAGGGAAAACGTTTATCTTTTTATATATTTTAGGTGCAATTGGATTAATCGCTTACCTTATTATGCTGTTCACAGGACAAGTAGGCATTACCGACGAATCCGTTCGTCGTAATTTAGATCCAAAGCTAAACTTTTTAAGCTCGTTCTTATGGTTTTCAGTGATCTTTTTATTGTGCCGTCGTATTTTGCTCGAAAAAGACTTAACGAATAAGAAAAAGTTCATGTATGGCGGCATTTTGTTTGTTGTGTTCGTTCTATTTATTTTAATGGGCTACCGTACACCGATTATCGTCATGTTCTTTACATCGTTTATCGTGTTTCACTACATTATTAAGCGCATTAAATTAACATGGTTTTTAACAACGTTATTTGTTATAGGTGTGGTGTTCTCCTTATTTGGCTTTTTCCGTATTGTAACAGAGGACCAAACAAAAGAGTTTAATAGCCGTCAAGGTCCGGATGTAGAACTTTCGGAAAAAGAAGTGAATGAAGACTTAATTATTCAACGAAAAATTAATGAGACACCAAAATGGATTCGAGCATTGAACTCGGAAAGTGTCACAGGACATATTGTGTTAAGTAAGCTCATGGAATATACAGAAATTCATGGCTACTTAAAAGGAGATTTACACAAAGCGATCTTTTCAACGGTACTTCCTGGTGAGCAGTTGTCCCCACGGATGATGGTTACCGGTATGGTGAACTCGTTATCAGTGGACGACGGAAAATATATTACTCGCCCTGGACGTACAACGACCCCAACGTTTTTAGGCCAGCTGTACGTTGAGGGAGGCTATGTAGCGATTGTGATTGGATTTGTCTTATACGGCTTCTTAATTTCGATGTTATATAACCAAATGCGAAACACAGGTATTAAATCGTACCAAACAGTCGGCTATGCGTTTATTACGACGATTTTTGCCATTTCCATGCATACCGGGTTACTCGATTTAGTCTTCCTGCTCATGATTGGATATGCCATCGTGTCTACAAGCATCGAAAAGGAAATTGTTAAATAAATAGGAAATGTAAATAATAATTGTGATTAAGTACCAATAGTGGTAAAATATAATCAGATAGGTAAATCCATCTGAAAAAAGGAAGATCTCGGTTGGTAGCCCCTGAAAAACGTCGGAACGTTTTTCTCCCTTTTTTCACATATGGTCGATGGGAAAAGGCTTCATGCCTTTTCTCTTTTTTAGTTAGTAAAAATTTATCTCTAAATGGGGGACATTTAAAAAACGAAGGCAGTCTCCTTTGCCGAAAAAACTTGGCAACAGCCAAGTTTTTCTGCCGATTTTGCATACTGCTCTGGAGCAGCTGAATGTTGCCGACAAAGCTAAAGAGTTGCTTATAAATGTTGATTTTTCTCATAAAGTCGGGGGTTTTCCCATAGACTTGAGATCTTTTCCCATAAATCAGAAGTTTTTTCTCATAAATATCGAATGATTTCTCATAAAGAGGAAGGGTTGCTCGTAACATTAGAATTTTTCCATAAAAATCGGAGCCCCGAGAATTGCAAAAGCTTAAGAATTGTTCAAAATGATAGAGTTTTGCTCATAAAGAAGAAGTTTTTCTCATAAATGTACCATCAAGAAACAGATCCGTAGCTAGTAGCTGCGGTCTTTTTTATTTTGGAACTGAAGAAGTAGGATAAAAATACTATCAGATAATTAATAATGTGAAAACTGCAAATATTGTACGAAGTGCAAAACCAGAGGAAGAAAGTGCAAAACATATTGTACGAAGTGCAAAACCAGAGGAAGAAAGTGCAAAACATATTGTGCGAAGTGCAAAACCAGAGGAAGAAAGTGCAAAACATATTGTGCGAAGTGCAAAAATCAGAGGAGAAAGTGCGAAACATATTGTGCGAAGTGCAAAACCAGAGGAAGAAAGTGCAAAACATATTGTGCAAAGTGCAAAACAACAGGTAGAAACTGCAAAACAAATTGCGCTAACTGCAAAACATAAGGTACAAACTGCAAAACATATTCAGTTTACTAAAAAAATGGCTAGAAATTACAAATAGGCCGACTCCATTATACGAGCCAGCCCTAATTTCATGTAGTTACTTTTGCTCCACTTGCTGAACCGGTGCTACTTTCCAAGAAGAAAGGTCAGGATGTTCTTTTAACACCAACTGTTTTGGAAAAATAAATGTCCAAGGTTTACTTGTATTGGCTTTCACGACTAAATCATTTAACTTAAAACCACCTTTGGCAACAACATCTCCTTTGGCGTCATAAACCATTAAAGGTAATTGTTGTATTGTAAGATGCTTATGGCTACCATTTCGAATGAGTAGTGAAACGTGGAGATTGCCTTCCGAATCGAATTGGGATTGAATCCCCATGAAATTCACTTCACCAGGCTTTGGCGGCGTTAAATTTTTCACCAGTTCCTCTAGCTTTTCTTTTTCCGTATCGGCTAAGCTTTTTTCCCAGCTTTCTTCTAGGTCGAGAGTATGAGGCTTTTTCTTCGGTTGCAATTCAAACGCTAGCTTCCAATCGGTTTGCGGAAACTCCGTAGCCAATAAATGCTCTTTTTCAAAAACAAACTGCCATGGTCGACTACTTTCGGCAGGAATTTCCCCTAACACGGACAAGTCAAACACTTTACGGCCAAGCTTTTCCCCGTCTGGTCCAATAAGTAGAAGCGGAGTGACACCGAGCTTAATCGCTTTTGGTAAACTATTTCGAACGAAGGCCGTCACGATGACGCTTTCGTTCACTTTCTTAAGCTCAACACCAGCTATCGAGAGCTGATTTTCCTTTAACGGTGTCAGTTCGTTATTTAAAAACTGAAAATAATACTTTTCTTCTGGACTCACTTGCATATCAGGATGAAACGATAATTTCGTCTTCACTGCTTTTGATTCATTACCATTCGTGCTTTGTTCTTCTTCTAACAGTTCATTTGATTCGATGGTACTATCTTGTCCTTGCTTCACTAATTGATCTTCTCTTCGTTTAAAAAAGCGTAGCATGTTCATACCTCCTAAAAGGAAAGGGAATAGAGCAATCCTCTAGTTCCCTTTCTCCTCTTCTTGTTTTCGTTCCATTTCTAACGAATAAATTAAGTTTCCGACTTGATGGCTAACGTCCCGTTCGATTTGATAATACATGTAAGTGAATAGTTCCAATCCTTCGCGTTGATATTGACGCATCGGATCTTCTTGACTATAGCTGCGAAGACCAATTCCCTCTTTCAATTTTTCCATCGCGTCAATATGTTGCAGCCAGTGATGATCGGTTACACTCAGCAAGAAACGTCTTACGGATTGGACAGTGCTGTCTGTGTCTAAATATCTTTCTAATAGCTCTAGATATTTGTCTAATTGTTTCTGAGCGATTTTCTTCATTTCTTTTTTATCCAACTCGTCCGTTTCAAACGAAAAGTTTGCAAACGGAATCGCTTTATTTAACTGCTCACTTAAGTGTTTTAAGTTCCAAGCTTCTGGTTCTTCATCGTCAGGGCACGTCCGATCAAATTCAGCATCCACGTAAGACGTAATCATTTTTTTCGTAATCGTTAAAAGATCATCGGACTTGAGCAGCTTGTTTCGTAAATCGTAAATGGTGTTACGCTGTACGCTTAAGACATCATCTAGTTTTAAGTTGTATTCACGAATCGAGAAGTTGACTCCTTCGCAAATACGCTGCACGCGGTCGACAAACTCTAAGATGTCTTTGTTTAAAATTTCCCCGTCATCGGCTACTTTAAGGGACGGTTTCAATTTTTCTAAGTCTTCACTGGCGTAACGCTTAAACATATCGTCTTCAAGGGAAATATAAAATTGCGAAACTCCTGGGTCCCCTTGACGACCGGAGCGACCTTTTAATTGATTGTCGATCCGGCGCGATTCATGTCGTTCAGTACCGAGCACGAACAAGCCACCTAATTCTTTAACCCCTTCCCCAAGCATAATGTCTGTTCCGCGCCCGGCCATGTTGGTTGCGACAGTAATTTGTCCTTTTTGACCGGCAAGTGAAATCAGTTGGACCTCTTGTTCGATACTTTTCGCGTTTAACAGCTCAAACGAAAGCCCTTCTTTTTTCAAATATTCTCCGACTTTTTCCGACTGTAAAATGGACGTTGTTCCAACAAGGACCGGTTGCCCCGTCTGATGAATTTCCTTCACTTTTTTCGCCACTGCTTTGTATTTGGCGTCTATCGAGATAAACACTTTGTCTGGAAGGTCTTTTCGAATCACCGGTTTATTCGTCGGAACTTGAATGACATCCATACCATATAGCTCTTGGAACTCTTTTTCTTCTGTTTTCGCAGTACCGGTCATCCCTGCAAGCGTTGGGTACAGACGGAAGAAGTTTTGAATCGTAATGGATGCTTGGGTTTTGTTTTCTTCAGTCACCTCAAGCCCTTCTTTCGCCTCAATGGCTTGATGAAGACCGTTACTTAACGTACGACCTTCCATCGGGCGTCCAGTGAACATATCGATGAGCAGCACTTTTCCGTCTTTAACAATATAATCGACATCCCGTTGGAACATCACTTGTGCTCGTAACGCTTGGATGACGTAGTGATAAAGCGTTTGATGCTCAACGTCGTACAGATTATCAATATCGAATCCACGTTCAATTTTCGAAATTCCTTCGTCAGTAAAATTAACCGTCTTCGTTTCAATGTCGTAAATATAGTCGACCCCTTCTTTAAACGTCCGAATGATGCGGGCGCATAAATAGCTTAATTCGGAGCTTACTCCGGTTTTCCCCGCAATAATGAGCGGTGTTTTCGCTTCATCAATAAGAACGCTGTCTACTTCGTCAATAATGGCGTAATGGAACGGTCGTTGGACACGCTGACGAAGATCATACACCATATTGTCCCGAAGATAGTCAAAACCAAATTCGTTACCGATTCCATATGTAATATCTGCTTCATAGGCGAGTTTCTTTTGCTCCGGTGGCATGAGCGGTAAGTTCAGTCCAACCGTTAGCCCTAAAAATTCGTGAATTTGTCCAATAAGGTCACGGTCGCGACGTGCTAAGTATTCGTTGACCGTAATGACGTGAACCCCTTTTCCTTCTAACGCACGCAAATAGCTTGGAAGGGAGGCGACTAACGTTTTTCCTTCCCCGGTTGGCATTTCAGCAATATTTCCTTCAGCTAAGACAAGTCCACCGATCAGCTGAACATCAAAATGGCGCATACCGAGCGTCCGTTTAGCAGCTTCACGAACGACGGCAAACGCTTCTGCTTGGATGTCAAAAATCGTTTCTCCGTTCGCTAATCGATTTTTAAATTCGATCGTTTTATGTCGAAGCTCTTCGTTTGAAAGCTTTTCCATCTCAGGTTCAAGTCTATTTATTTCATGAACAATCTTTTCATATTTTTTAAGTTTCCGTTCTTGCGAGTTTCCTACTATGTTTTTAATTAACGTAAGCATAAATAGCCTCTCCTCACAAATGATTCCTTTTGCATCAAATTTTAGTATAGCACTGTTTCCGAAGACTTTCATTATTTGAAAGAAAAGATACCAAAGGAAGTATTTACCAATAATAAAATATATGTTTTAATAAAAAATAGAAAAATATGAAACTTTTTCTATTTTTATCCGTTATATAAAAGTGACGGAAATTTTTTTAGGAGGGGTATTGTGAAAAAATGGGTAAAAAAAGGTGCCCTCATTAGTGCCTCCGCTGCATTAATGGTACCTACAGTTGCAGCTGCAGCCGAATTTAGTCCATTGGAAAAAGAAAAAACTCTTAAACAACCAGACTTATTAAAAGAGTTGCTCAAAGGCGAAAAAGAACAAAAGATGGCGGCGTACAAAAAACAACAAGAAACAATGAAGGAACAACTGAGTACGGATACGCTAATTGTGAAGTATGAATCGAAGTTGTCACGAACGATTCATCGAAAAGCTGGAACAAAGGTCATTCGTTCCATTCCAGCGTTAGGATATGACGTCGTTCAACTTTCCAAAGGACAAAAAATGCAAGATGTCATGCGTTACTATGCCCAACAGGATGGAGTAACGCTCGTCCAACCTAGTGTTACATACAAGCAACTTGGATTTGGTGATCCAAAAAAAGATCAAATGTATCATCTTGATTTATTACAAATTGATAAGGCGTTAGAGCTTGCTGGTGATCATGAAGTAACGGTAGCGGTCATCGATACAGGAATAGACTTCAATCACCCTGACCTTAAAGCACAAGTATTGCCACCATACAATGCGGTGGAACCGGCAAACGCTACGTTTACAGATGTTCATGGAACACATGTTTCCGGTATTATTGCTTCTACCGCTGATAACGGTGTAGGAGGACACGGCATTTCCCCGAAAGCTAAAATTTTACCAATTGACGTATTTAATGGTGCATGGGGAGCCAGCGACTATGTGATTGCGGAAGCGATTCTATATGCCGTTGAACATGGGGCCGATGTGATTAACATGAGCCTTGGGGGTTACTTTAATTCTCCTGTCCTTGAAGAGGCGGTTCAAAGGGCGATTGACGCTGGTGTAACCGTTGTTGCCGCAGCTGGTAACGAATCATGGGATGAGTATTCGATTCCTGCATCCTATGAAGGAGTTATTAGTGTTGGAGCAACGAATGATAAAAATGAACTGGCGGAGTTTTCGAACTATGGACCATCCGTTGATCTCGTGGCACCAGGTGAAGCGATTTACAACACGGTTTACGACTATTTAAAAGGTGGTTCAGCATTTGAAAAGTTAAGCGGGACATCTATGGCGTCTCCAGTGGTTGCGGGAGTTGCCGCATTATTAAAATCAAAGTATCCAGACTTAAAACCGTATGAAGTAGAAGCGATTTTAGAGCGGACGGCAACCGACTTAGGAGAAAAAGGGTATGACTTAAAATATGCCAACGGCTTAGTCAACCCAGTCAAAGCGTTGCAATATGATATCAGTCAATTACCGAAAAGGTATGATTATAATGAAGACGACCTAGTCTCGCTTGCAGAAAAACTATCTGAAGATGGACCACAAGTGAAAAAAGGGGTTTTTGCCCAACCAGAAGAGATTCATTGGTATAAAATCGACTTACAAAAAGGCGAATACGTACAAACCGTACTTGAAGGTGCTAAAAAATACGATTACGCCATGGAGTTTTATTTCTATCCGTCTAATGGAAAAGACAAAGAAATCAAACCGCTGAAAGTCAATGACGTAAAAGCGGGGGCTACCGAAGGATATTTATATAAAGCAGAAAAAGACGGAACGCTTGTTATTGGTGTGAAGGATGCGAACGGAAACTACAGTACAAGCGGAAAATCAACCTATACATTTACGGCAGAAAAGGTGACCGAATTACAAGTAGATGAAGCATCTAAAGAGAATCTAATGCCACTAGCCATACCGTACAATTCTAGTGAAGATGAAAACGGTCCATTTACGTTAGCGTCTACAGATCATGAGAGCGATAAAGACTACTTCACCTTTACGGTTGATACACCTCAACTGATTTCATTTGACCTTACCGCCATTCCTGGGGTGAATGCCTCATTAGCGGTTTACTTTAAAGAAGATTTAGAGATGGAATATCCTGAGGATTTGCCTCCTTATGAGTTCTATGGGCCATATCCGATTGGGCAAGCGAACCAAGGAGGGATTGGTGAGGGAGAAAAACTTGTCTTTGAAGCGATGCCTGGCATCGAATACGTTTTAGAAGTATCCAATGAATCAAATTATTTCTTCTTTGATCCGTTCTATAATGGGCTCTTCCCAGACATGTCAACTCGCCAATCAAACATTCCGTATACATTGACAGCTGATGTCCTTCAGTTACCACCTGATGAAGACGGAATACCAATGGAATATGGCATGTTGGAAGAAAAATTTATTGAAGGAGATATCACAGAGGAACAGTATAAAGAAAAGAAACGGGAACAATTTGAAACATTCGCGTCATCAGATGAAGAAGAGATGTACTGGAACTATATGGAACCAGAGCGAGTCAATATGATTATGTCGAACGCCGTTCCATATGAAATCGGTCAAGAAACAAGCGCTTATTTCCAACAAGCTTGGGATGAAGACCATTTCATCTTTACGGCCCCATCTGACGCCATTTATGAGTTAGGGATTGAAGCTGGGGAAAATCAATTCCTATGGGCAACGCTGTTTGAATACGATGAAAAACATAATGATTTAATTCCGATTGCTGATATTTCTATCTACTACTATCTCTACTTATATGGCGGTTTGAATAATGAAGAATTAAAACAAGCAGTAGCTTTAGAAAAAGACAAGACGTATGTCCTCCGTGTCGTCAACGAATCGTATGGATCGTTCTCAACAGAACCGTATACCATTCAATCCAAAAAACTAATGACAATTCCAGAAGAAAAGGATACGGATGAAAATGAGATGATCCGTGCGAAAACATTAAATTTACATGCACCAACCGAGAACTATTTCATTTATCAAGACGATATTGATTTCTATTACTACAAACATCGAGATGAAGAAGGATTGCTAAGCTTACAAATCACACCTGAGAAGCTGACCAAAGAAGATAAAATGTATATGCCAAAATCATTACAAAACGAATTAATTATTGGCGGAGTGATTGTTGAGGACACGAACGGAAATATGATCATTGATGAAGAAGAAAGCAGAAAGGCATTGTACTTTGAACCAAGTTATTTAAGCACGAGCTATGAAGTGAACAAATCATTCAAAGTGAAGAAAAATGCCGGTTACTTTATTGTGGCGTACAATTACAATTGGGGCAGAGTATCTATTAAACCGTACCAAATTCAACTGCTTGTCCATACTGGTAAGGACGAAGATGCTGGTTCAACAGTAACAAACAATATTCCTTCTAAACCAATTGTATTGAAAGGCAAAAACGGTCAATACGACGCGAAAGGATTATTTAACGCTGGATTTGGCTTCGGTGATAAAGATTTCTATCAATTAACGCTGTCTAAAGATGCCGTTGTTTCCTTTACGTTAAAAACAGATGAAACGTTAGACGGAAAAGTAGCGATTTATGATCAAAACGGCACACTTCAACAAGAGTTTGATTACTATGGTACTGGTGACTCGGAAGAAGGAACCTTACATCTGAAAAAAGGCACGTATTATATCGAAGTGAGTGAATCGTTAGGCCGTGCAAGCACAAATCCTTATGAATTAAAAGTAAACGTAGAATAATAACATAATAGGTCAAACCAATTCGTTTGGTTTGGCCTTTTTCTTCTGTATAATTCTTGTTGTCTATGAAATTACAAATGGAAGGTTTATAATAAGAAAAAATAGGAAAATGAAGGAAGGGAGAAACAGACATGAGGATGAAACCGTGGATCCCGTTTTTGTTTGTGCTCTTTTTGTCATTAGGTATTGAGGTACATGTAAAAGCACACGTCATCGACGAGACAAAAACTTACAAAATACAAAACTACGAAAACTACTATCCGTTAATTCAGTCGTATACCGGCGAAAGTGGAGTGACGTTTGAAAGTTATAGTCCGAAATGGAATCAAATCAGCCAGCTCCAAGCACTTGAAAAGGAACTGTTACAAAATAAACATGGGGAAGAGCTCGCCTACCTAGATAAAGTGATGATTTTCCCTGATTACCCGACGGGGGATAACAGCATTTTAGGACAATACTTCGCCCAATATTATGTGTATGGAAACGGCCAATTAGAGTACGATGATGGTCGCGTGATTCATCTATATGGTGGAAATGATTTTACGACCGTAGAGGACGTGGCGTATACCCTCTCTCATGAGTACGGTCACCATTTTACATATTATTATTTCATTCAAAAAGAACAACTGCTCCCTGATGATTGGCTGAAATCGGAGTACGTTTATTCACGAGCATTGAATCAATATGCCAACATTCATGATGATGGTAGTGGTCCCTACAGATGGAATTTAGCTGAAATTGCCGCCGAAGACTATGTACAGCTGTTTGGATCAGAAACAGCTATTCAACAATCCTTACCGATGAATACGGACATTTCCTCACCGTTTGAGACACCAGACGTTCAAGCGTATTGGAAGAAGATATTAGGGAATGGATATGAGCCGAAAGAAGTGTTACGCTTATACTTAACAGACTTTCATAAAGACCCTTATTATTCGTATTACGATGTACAATTTACAATTGCCAATTTAAATCAACCTGCTTATATTCGTGGGGAAGGAGATTTTTCTAAGGGGTATTCTTCTTATCTCACCACCATCCGACCGGAAAGTAAAGGACAAGCGTGGGTGTATCAGCAGGAGCTGCCTTATCAGCAGACAGGTTGGATGCTCGATGGCAGTGTTAATGAGACGATAACTGTCCAAGCCATCTCTTATGAAGACCAAGGGTTTAACCAAGGATCGGCTTTCTTAAAGCTACCGCTCAATAATTTACCGCAACTCGTTACAACCGAAGAACAATTAAAAAAAGAAAATGTTCGTTATTACACAATAGCCGAGAAAAAGCGAATGTTAACCGAAATCGCTAATGAAAAAGGAATTCCAGCCGAAATTTTAAAAGCGATTGCTTTTGTAGAAACGGGCATGAAGCAATTTGATGAAGAAGGAAACCCGATTGTGTCAGAAGATGGCGGTATTGGAATGATGCAAGTGACATTGTCTGATGAGGAAATGTCAGCGAAAGGAATTGACAAAGAAAAACTGATGTGGGATACGCGGTACAATATTGAAGTTGCCGCAGATATCTTGTTAGAAAAATGGAACTATTCCTTTTTACCGAAAGTAAACGACCATCATAAAAACTACATTGAAGATTGGTATTTTGCTGTAATGGCTTATAACGGGCTGTCGAAACGAAACGATCCAAGTATCGAACAAGAAGAAACACCTTACCAAGAACGGGTGTTGGAGGTGATTCGAAATTATAGTTTACTAGAAATCGGAGAAACGCCAGCACTCGATATTCGTTATACAAATCCTGAAAAACCGGATGTGATGGTGTTTCCGGAAGGAGATTACGTCTGGCCAACGAAAACGCGTACGCGTCAAAACTTCCAAGTGGGGGATGTCGTCTATACGTTTAATCCGTATGCCGCGTATTCGAACGTTCGAGATGGAGTCGATGGTGACGTTCGCTTACGAGCAGAGCATTATACACCAGTCAAAATCGTAAGCGGTCCGTACGAAACAGAAAAAAATCCAAACAATCAATACGTGATGTATGAAGTGGAAGGAAACGGATTCACTGGGTATATTGCATCGAGTAATCTTATGTATTCTGACACAATAAAACTTTTCCCGGATATTGTTCGCGGAGAAGTGGCACGAGCTGTGGCTTATTTACAAAACTTAGAGGTGATTAATGGATATACGGATGGTACGTTTCGTCCGAACGAACCGTTATTACGTCGTCATGCGGCAAAACTGCTCGTAAAGGCGTTAGGACTCGAGTTGCCTGAAGACTATCAAGTAAAAGCAACGGATATGAAACCAGGCGATCTTGGTTATGACGACATGGCGATTACTGAAGCGTATGGATTAATGGGGAATGGAGGAAAACTTCGACCAGATGAACATTTAACTCGTGCGCAAATGGCCGCTATTTTAGTGCGGGCGTTTGGTCATTTGATGGAGAAACCAACAACGAAATATTCGTTCCAAGATGTGGACGAAACGTTCTGGAACTATGAGGATATTAACACATTAGCACATAATAAAATTACGATTGCTGACCCGTTCCGTCCAAGTACGACCGTTACACGCTCGCAATTTGCCTTATTTTTACAACGGACGTTACAGTTGGAGGAAAACTAATAAATCCCCGCTTTCACTGAGGAAAGCGGGGATTTCTTTAGTATAGAACTCTGTATAAGAAAGCAATAAATTGAGCTCTTGTCACTTTATCGTTCGGTCGGAACGTGCCATCACTATATCCTTTCGTAATTCCTAAAGAAGCGAGAATTTGAATATCATGATAGGCCCAATGATCCGATGGAACGTCGGTAAATGAAACCTTTTGGTTTCCTTTAGTTAAATCAAAAGCGCGAACAAGTATTGCTGCCAGTTGGGCACGAGTTAACGGTTCGTCCGGGCGAAATTGATTTTGACTTCCGTAAAAAATGCCTTCATTTTTAACTGCGTTCACGACACCAACCGCCCAATGAGAAGATGGGACATCCATAAAGGCGCCATTCCGATTGTTGAGTTGTAAATCGAGCGCTTGGCTAATAAAAGCGGCAACTTCCCCACGGGTAATCGGTTCGTTCGGAAGAAAATAGCTATCTTCGTAGCCGAGCAGAAGATGATCTTTTGCTAACGTGTTAGCTGCTTCAAACGCGAAATGGTTTTCGGACAAGTCTTGGAAATATCCTGCATCGAGTTCGTAGTCAAGGACTCGTCGAGCACCAAGATAGCGATGTTTCCAATAATAAGGATCGTCTAACTTAGAAACGATGACTCCTTTTGAAGAAGAAGAATGAATAAACTCCCCATTTCCTATGTATATACCTGCATGGGAAACGCCAGAACCATATGTATGAAAAAAGACGAGGTCTCCAACACGAAGTTTGTCTTTTGAAACAGATTCTCCTACACCGTACATTCCTTTTGTAGTCCTTGGAAGGTTAATATCTAGTTCTTTAAATACCGTGACAATAAATCCAGAGCAGTCAAATCCTTTGGCGCTTGTTCCGCCCCATTGATATGGAACACCTTCAAACTTTTTAGCGACAGGAAGTAATCGATCATAATTTTGCAGCTCTTCCGCTTCCGCTTGATGAAAGGCCGGTACTAACAAGGAAACTGCTAAACTACCGGACACCAATACTTTTCGAAGCAACGTTACCTCTCCCTTTCGTTGTCGAAATGTTCTTGCATATAATCGTATCATGAAATAACAATATTCGATTTTACATTTATGTAACAATTAGACAACAATAGAAAGAACTAGTGTAATATTTTTTATTGTAAGTGAGAATTTTGTAAAAATTCCTTTAAAAAGATCGAAAAATTCACCTAAATCCCTTGCATAAAATGACATTTCTTGTAGAATAAGATGTAGTTGGGAAAAAATTTGTTCATAAGGAAGTAAATTATAAAATGAGTTATATTTACTAACGAATCAAATGATTGACATTTTTGTCACGAACTTCTATACTATTATCTGTAATTGTTACCAAATTAGTTTAAGAGTTTTATAATAAGGTACATAGACTCTTAAACTAATTGAAATAATTTGAAACATAGAAAAGGGAGGAAAAAATTAGATGGCTAACCAACCAAAGTCTTACCGCAAATTTTTAGCTGGTTCGGTTTCTGCTGCTTTAGTAGCATCTGCGATCACTCCAGTTGCTGCTGCTGAAACTCCAGCATTCTCTGACGTACCAGCAGATTCTTCTCATGCTGAAAACATTGCAAAAGCTGTAGAACTAAACCTTCTTAAAGGTTTCGAAGATGGTACGTTCAAACCTAACCAAAGCATTACTCGTGGTCAAGTTGTAAAAACATTAGCTCGTTACTTAGAATCTATTCACGGTGAAGTGGATACTTCTGACGTAGAACCATTTGCTGACGTACCAGCTGACTACGCTGACCAAGAGCTTTACGAAGCTTCTTTAATTGTTAAGAAGTTTGACGCATTCCAAGGTGCGGACGGAAAACTTCTTCCAAACAACAAGATCTCTCGTCAAGCAATGGCTAAAGTACTAGTAAACGCTTTTGGCCTTGAAGAGCTTACAGATGTTGAGTCTAAAGTAACTGACTTAGACCAAGCAGACGAGTGGGCTCGTGAATACATCCAAATCCTTTCTCAACATGGTGTTACAAATGTTGAGAAGTTCAATCCTAAATCTGACGTTTCTCGTGCACAATATGCTAGCTTCCTAGTTCGTGCGGTAGAAGCTGCTGCAGTTGATGTAGTAACTGTTGCTGATATCGAAGAAGTAACAGTTGTTGACACTAACACAATTGAAGTAGTATTCAATGGCGAGTTAACTGAAGTTAACGCTGAAGACTTCTCCATCGAAGGCGTTGAAATCGAGTCTGTTGAAATCAAAGACGAAGCAGCTGCAGCTGAAGAAGCAGTAAAAACAGTTGTAGTTATCAAAACAAAAACTGCTTTAGAAGAAGGTAAATCTTACACTGTAGCATTCAAAGGAGAAACTTCTGAGAAAACAACAGTAGAAGTGCCTGTATTTACTCCAGCGGTTGAGAGTGTAAGTGCGAATAACCTTAAAACAGTTACTATTACTTTCAATAAAGCTGTAGATAAGGACACAGTTGATGTAGATGGAACATCAAACGACACAGTAAAAGTGTATCGTAACGGATCATCTACAATGACTGCTCTAGCTGGCAGCCAGCTTTCTGAAGATGGAAAAACTTTAGTATTAGAGTTTACATCTTTAGGTCAGTCTGATGAATTAAAGATTGTTGTAGATGGATTAAAAACTAAAGACGGCGTTGAATTTGAAAAGTATGAAGAAACTGTGACTGTTACAGATACTACAGTTCCAACTCTTGACACAGTTAATGTATTAAACTCAAAAACTATCGAAGTTTATACTTCTGAGCCAATTCAACCACTTGCTGTTGGTGGATATTCTTCTCGTACAGAAGTAAAAGTTGACGGTGTATCTTTACCTGTAAAAGTTACTAACGATTCATTAAACAACAAGTTAGTACTCGAATTTGGTAGCAAAATTGCTGTTGGTGAACACACATTAACTTTAGATGGCTTTAAAGACTATGCAAACTTCAAAGCAGGAAAAGCTGAATTTTCATTTGAAGTAGTCGAAGATACAACTGCTCCAGAAATCGTAAAAGCTGAAGCACTTGATAAAGATACTGTGAAGATTACTTTCAGTGAGCCAGTTGATGTATTAGGTACTATTGAAGTTAATGGTGTTACTTCATTCTCAAGCACTACATGGTCAACTGATAAGAAAGTATTAACTCTAAAGGCGGCAGACCTATTTGATTTAGGTTCAACTGTAGAATCTAAAATTAAGTATAAAGGTACAAAAGACGTCGAAGGAAACGAAGTAACTGAAGAGAAAACTTTCGTATTCCAAGCGGCTGATGATACTACTAAACCGGTTGTATCTTCTGTTGAAGTGAAAGATGGCAATGCTGTAGAAGTTACATTCTCAGAGTCATTATCTGAAACTGGTACTGTAACAGTTAAAAACGATAAAGGAACAGTAATCGTCAACAAATTAGCAGTTCCTGCTTTAGACTCTGACAACAAAGTAACATTTACATCTTCACAATTAGGTTTAAGTAACAATGGCGGCACTTATACACTAATCTTTGAAGGTGCTAAGGACAACTCAGTTCGTAAAAATGAAGCAGATAAATATGAAACAACTATTACTGCAAAAGACATTCAAAAACCTACTGCGGATGTATACTATAAAGAAGCAGGTAAGTTGACAGTAGTATTTGATGAAGAAATGGATGCTGCTACACTAGCTAATAAAGCTAACTATATTGTTAACTTAGGAAGTGGCGACCAATACTTGTCTGCTATCACTGGTGCAGAGGTAAGTGTTGCTCCTGACAACAAATCTGTTGTATTAACTATCCCTGGTTCTACAGCATCTACAACTGTTAAAGTACAAGGTGTTAAAGACGTTGCAGGTAATATTGTATCTAACTTCAACGTTGCTATTACACCAACTGATATTTCTGCATATACATTCACTGCTTCTGATATCAGTACTGTAGAAGCTATTTCTAAGAACCAAGTTAAGGTTACATTAACTAGCAAAACATTCTCTACAGTAGATCCAAGTACATTCGTACTATACGATGGATTAGCATCAAACTCTAACTCTAAACTTGTAGCAACTAAGGCAGAGTTAAGTGCTGATAAAAAATCAGTTACTTTAACTTTAAATGCTAACTTAGATGGCATTGCTCAAGTTGACGGTGGAGCCGTATATCTAGGTGTTGCATCTGGAAACGAATTAACTAAAGACCAATACGGTAAACCATTAACAATTGATCCAGCAACTCGTATTCTTGTTGATGATAAAATTGCTCCAGAACTTACTAAGATTGAAAAAGTTGCTAATTCTAAGAACCAATTCAAACTTGTATTCTCTGAAGCAGTTACAGAAGACGCAACTGGTCTAGTTAAAAACGACTTAGTAATTAAGAAATCTGATGGTACAATCTTAGCTGATACTGACTATAAAGTTAGTGATGTAGAAGCTACTAAATCTAACGAATTAGTAGTAACAATTACTGGTGGAGTAGATGATGGATTAGAAACATTCACTGTTTCAATGCCAAACTCTCGTTACCTACATGACGGTACTGTAGGTGGAGCTACTTCAACTGGTAATGTATTAAAACCATTTGCTGAAACTACAGTAAGCAATGTTGAGATTGATCTAACAGCTCCAACAATCGTTGCTGCTGTTTCAAAGGATACAGATGGTGACGGATCTGTAGATGCAGTAGAATTTACATTCAGCGAAAATGTAGATGATAGTACATTTACTGCAAGTGACTTTGTGTTCTCTGATGATGACTTTACTACACAAGATGCTGGTGCCACAATTAATACTGGTACAACTGCTGATGACAATAAGTTCACAGTAGAATTTACTGCATCAAACATTGATACTACTGCAGCTATCAAATACAAATTTACTGCTGCTAATGGTGGATCTGATTTATATGGTAATACTCTAGCAGCTGTTGCAACTCCTGTTGCTACAACTGATGGTGCAGCACCGGTATTAATTTCTGCTGATGCAACTTCAGCAAATGCAACAAGTATAACATTAGTTTTCTCTGAAGCTATTGTTGATGCGTCTGGTTCTGCACTTACAGCATCAAAATATGCCATTAGTGGAATTGCTGTAGATGGTTCTCAAGCTGTTACTTCTGTAGCAACTGGTGGAACTGCTAACGATAATACGCTTATGTTAACAGTAGATGCTTTAGCTGCTAGTGGTGATGTAACAGTAACAGTATCTGAAGCAGGTGTGTTTGTTGATGCTGCTGGTAATACAAGTGCAGCTAGCCAATCTGCTACAGACTCTGACATTACAAGCTAATTGGGCTGGGTGCCTGTCACCGCCCGAAGTATGTCGAAAAGCTCTGCGGAGAGAAATCTCTGCAGGGCTTTTCTTTTTCCTTTCTTCAATTAAAAAGAAAAAGGCAAAGCGATCAATGGCTTTACCCTGAAATGGATGATATCTAGTCATCTGAAACTTTAATCAAACTTCTTCTCTTTTCCGTTTTATTTCGTTTCCAAATATACGAACGATATAGGATAATGCAGACACTTGTTTACATTTTTAATTTCATCGGAAACCTAACATATGGTAGTCTTAGGTTAAAATATGATGGATTTACGAACATTGCATTTTTGACCTTATTTTAAAAAACTTTATTATAGGAGGTAACACAAAAATAATATCAGGGGGGAAACCAATGACTCAGTTCGATTATTCAAAAAGAGCGATTGTTTTCTTAGATATTTTAGGATTTAGGGAAATTGTCTACAAAAGTTTGTCAGATGATAAAGAAAAGAATAATTTATTTCAAGTGTTAAGATATATAGAGGAACAACGGAAAGAACAAGATAATTATGCAATTATTTATGTAGATGGGGAAGAAAGAAATAGAATTAATTTGGATATTTCTGAGCGTAGGGTAACCACTTTCTCCGATAGCATTGTTATCTCTTATCCTGATGACGATGATGGACGAATGAGTTTATTATGGGAAGTTGTCTTGATTCAATGTTATTTAGGAAGAAAAGGGTATTTAACCAGAGGCGGCATAACACACGGGGACTTATACCATAAAGACAATATAGTTGTTGGTCCAGCGATGATAGAGGCATATGAGCTTGAAAGTAAAGTGGCTAATTATCCACGGGTTATATTATCCGTTGATTATTTTGAGAAAGTAAAGAATGTACAAGATGTACAATTATTTAATTTATTAAAACAAGATAGAGATGGATTTCATTTCACTAATTTTGCTTGTTTGTACAAAGAAAAGGAAATGAAAGACCTAAAAAGTTATGCTACAAAAGAAATTAATTCGACTAAAAATAAAGCTGGTATTTATGCAAAGCTTTCTTGGCTAGTTGATTACTTAAATGACATTAGTAATAACAAGGGGCTATAGATTGAGGATCGGTGCCTGTCACCGCCCGAAGTATGTCGAAAAGCTCTGCGGAGAGAAATCTCTGCGGGGCTTTTCTTTTTTATTTATATAATGAAAAAAAGGAAAGATAAAAAACAAAGGCGAAAATCAATACTCATGAAATTATGATGCTACAATGGGATCAAAAGGAAAAAGGAAAGGAAGATGTAAGGTGAGAGATCCAAAACGGATACCAAAAATTTTATCTTTACTCCAAGTGATTTGGGAACAGCAACCAAATGTGAGATTTCATCAACTTATTTCTAATTTGCAGGATGAGTATTCTAAACAGAATAATGGCTATGGCAGAAAAGAAGCCGCTGGTGATACTAACGATCTTGATTTTTTCTACTTAGAAGATGAGCAGTGGGAGGATTTTTTAGAAACTATCGTGAAGAATTTAAAAAAGGAAGAAAAAAGCGAATTGGATAGTGATGATACGGAAAGCCGGACCCCTGTATCCGATGAAGTATTTGAACAACGAGTGAAAGAGATAGCAGAATTGTTGTCTGAATTTGGTTTCGAAAAAGAAAAAGTTGATAATTTCGTGGAAGCGGCAAAAAAGCAGATCCAAGCATCACAAAAAGAGGGAACAAATTAATTTGATGAAATACTGGTTACATCTTGAGTTGACTGCTACTCTCAAAATAGGGGTTGCGTGCCTGTTACGATATGTCGAAAAGCTCTGCAGAGAGAAGTCTCTGCGGGGCTTTTCTTTTTTTAATAATTAGAAAGGGAAAGATCGTACACTAAATTAAATTTATACTTCTTAATTACAGATGAAAAAAGTTACCAATGCGTTTTTTATGGTATAGAGGATGGTTGCATTATGTATTAATTATCTAGTTAATGGAAATAAATGTTCTTATTCCAACACGAGAGGATAAAGGACATGGATTATATAAATATGGACGTTATTGCATTTAAATACCATTTTCAAGAGGCAAAATTAGAAGCTTGGTATGAAAATGTGGGTGAACCGGAGCGGTATCGATTATATCACGCAGTAGTTCTGAAGAATACTTCGAATAATAACTGGTTTCTTGGTTCATTATGCGTTTATAACCCGAGTAAACAACGATATGAACATATGATGAGAATGTATTCAACAGTTTTATTGGATGAGATTGCGAATAAGATTTTAATGCAGACTCAAATAAATATATATATCGATAACAAACATAAATTCATTATATCTGTTTAAAAAAGAATCATCGTCTCTTTGTATCGAATTTTGCTTAAATTGACTCTATATTTTTGCGCAAAGCATATTTGCGGTTATCCGACCATTTCTCATCGTGAGTTACTATCATTAATTTCAATACCAACGTTGTAGAAAATGAACAAAAGTTTTTCTACTCCAAGTTTAAACAATTGTTGTAGAAATTATACTCTAGTTAAAAATTTTTTCTACATATTCTTTGTACATTTAAAAATAATCAGGAGGATGAAGCAGTTTGAGTTTTACACAGAAAGGTTTACTCACTGCCATTAGTTATTGTCGTAAATCTATTAAGGTAAAAGGTCTATCTGTTCATGAAAGTGTTCATTATCAGCAGTCCGCAAACCAGCAGTATGCGGAGTTAAACCGGCTTGAAATTGTCAAAGAATATAGCGATGTTGGTTACTCTGGAAAAGATACAAATCGTCCAGAGCTTCAAGAGATGCTAAACGATTTAAAGTCAAGAGCAGTAGTTGCTGATGTGCTTATTGTGTATTCAGTAGACCGCCTAAAGGATCGGTGCCTGTCACCGCCCGATTTTTGTCGAAAGGTTGGTGATTGTGAAAGGATGAGTAAGGGGGTAAAATAGATTTTAGGGAACAAATGTTCTTTGTAAAAGGAGTGATGGATGGTTGACAGTGAAAGTGATGAGCGTTGGATTGAAAGGATTAGAAGGGTATCGGGTGCAGGTGGAAGTTCAGGAGGTGCCGGGGGTTACGGCGATGGTGATTGTTGGTTTGCCGGATGCGTCGGTGAAAGAGGCGAAGGAACGTGTTTCAGCAGCGCTTTACTCTTTTGGCATCGATTTTTTAGATAAAAAAATCATTATCCATTTGTCTCCACCGGAGCGGAAGAAACATAGCCCGATGTTTGATTTGGCGATGGCGATCGGGATTTTAAAGTCGAAAGGTCATATCAAAGACTCCATTTCTCCGGATGAGGCGTTTTTAGGAGCTTTATCGTTAGATGGAACGGTTCAGCCGGTGGACGGCATGCTTCCAGCGGTATTAGCGGCAAAAAAGCTTGGTTTTAAAAGAATTTATCTCCCCTATGATTCCACACTTCCTCTTCATCATTTGAAAGATGTCGATTGCATCTTTGTTCGGACATTAGAAGAAACCGTTCAATGGCTGCAAGGACAATATATTCTACCCTTATCTCCCCAAAAAACTACTCCCGAACACTTTCATTCTCCATTTAAGAATAACAGAGATTTTCAGCATATTATTGGTCATCATCAAGCAAAGCGAGCGTTAGAAATCGCTGCGGCAGGCGGGCATAACGTGTTAATGGTTGGACCTCCTGGCTGTGGAAAAAGTTTATTGGCCGAAACATTTCCGACGATTCTCCCGCCACTTTCTGACGATGCACAACTGGAAGTGATTAGCTTGTATCAGCTAGCAGGGGAACCATGTGTGGATGGAGGAAATCCACCATTTCGTCATCCTCATCATTCCGCTTCATCGGTCTCTTTAATTGGTGGGGGAACGCAGCCAAAGCCTGGTGAAGTGTCGCTGGCCCATCGCGGTATTTTGTTTCTTGATGAAATGGCAGAGTTTACAAAAAAGACATTGGACATGCTTCGTCAGCCATTAGAGACAGGGAAAGTGACGATTAGCCGCATTTCTTCGACAGTGACTTATCCTGCTGACTTTATTCTGATTGGGGCAATGAATCCGTGTCCGTGTGGATATTTAGGATCAAGAATGCGCTATTGTACATGCAGTCCGAAACAAGTTCAAGTCTACCGCCATCGTGTGTCAGGACCGGTTTATGATCGAATGGATGTTTTATTATCATTGGAAGTCATTGATTTTACAAGAGAAATGAAGATCTCGGAGTCTTCGGAAACAATAAGAAACAGAGTAGAAGAAGCACGAAGAAAGCAATATGAACGTTACGGGGAAGAAATGACGAATGGGCGTGTTCCCTTTGAATTATTAATGGAAAAAAGCCCGCTCACCAAAGGGCAACGGCAACTGTTACAGCAATGGGCATCTCAGCATCAATGGAGCAATCGTGTACAAACGAAAATTATTCGTTTAGCGAGAACGATTTCTGATTTAAAAGGTGCAAAAGAGATAACGGATGAGTCGCTTTGGGAAGCGATGACACAACGACGACTAAAAACATATACGAAGCAACAAGTAACAGCGAGGTAAAAAAGATGGGACGACAAAAGCGGATTTGGGTACCTAATCGGTTTTATCACATCGTTTGCCGTGGAAATCGACGTGATCCCCTATTCAAGGAAACGAATGATTTTCTCGCTTTTCTTCATATCCTTCACCAGCTTCACGAAAAAATCCCTTTCGAAATAGCTGCATATTGCCTTATGACGAATCATTTTCATTTGCAGCTGCGCTCACAACATGAATCAATTTCTAAAGTCATGGCGCTTATGAATAAACGGTATGCGAATTACTATAATACTCGCTATTGTTTGACGGGACATGTATTTGAAAAGCGCTACTTTAGCAAATTAATTGACAATGATAACGGAATGTTGGAAGTGAGTCGATATATTCATCTCAACCCTGTAGAAGCTCATATGGTTCATACCCCCGAACATTACCGCTGGAGCAGTTTCTATTTGTACATGTATCCAAAATCTCTACCACCCTCATTTATGAATATTGACGCATTATTAGATTACTTTTCAGGAACAAAAATAGAGCAGAAGAAAAAATATGTTGAATTTGTGAGAGGATACGATTCCGCTCATACAAGTAGCTTATAGTGATAAAATGGACTGTTTGCCTATTGGGCTTGGTGCCTGTCACTCCCCGAAGTTTATCGATATATGTCGAAAAGCTCTGCGGAGAGAAATCTCTGCGGGGCTTTTCTTTTTCATTCCCATTTGTTTTCCGGTTATACAATTTCTCCATTTCATTTTTTGCTGAGATGGTTATTTGTTGATTTCTTTTGTATCTTAAGGGTTAAGTTTTTAGAGCTTTTTTATGTCGTAGTCTCCCACCTTTAAGCCGAGTATAGGTGGGAGAGATTCATTTATATATTTTGAGAATTACATTGTTTAGTAATGTTTCATGTCTTTAATTAGCTGCTTTGTTTCGAACCAAGGTAAATATTGTAGCATTGGTTCCTCGATTTCATTAAGAAATTCTTCATAAAGAGGCTGTAACTTTTCTTTCCATTCCTCTTTTTCGCTCTCGGTTAAAGTATGGATATAGAGAGTTTTATCTTGTTTAAGTATGTCGAGCTGCTGCTTGTTCATTTGTTCAGCCTGTTTTTCCATCCATTCAGTTGCTTCTGCTAATGCTTCTGTAATAATATCCTGCTGCTCCTTGGTTAATCTGCTCCAAAATGCTTCATTCATTAGCACTGCATAGCCTAAATAAGCATGATTACTGATGGTAATGAAAGGCTGGACTTCATAAAATTTTTTTGTGTAGATGTTCGAAATAGTGTTTTCTTGTCCATCTAACATTCCATGATATAAAAAACGATATGTTTCGTTAAAGGGGATTGCTTTAGTGGTTGCACCGAGCAATTCAAATTGACGTTGAATAACCGGGCTTGGCATTGTTCGAAAACGCAGACTTTGAAAATCGCTTGGATTTTTCAATGGTCGAACACTATTTGTCATTTGCTTAAAGCCGTTTGCCCAAAAAGCAAGACCATGAATGCCCAACGGTTTCAATTCATTGAATAAAGACTCACCAAGTTGTCCGCGTAATGCCTCATTTGCTTCTTTTTCATGTTTAAAGATAAAAGGCAGGTCAAGTACTTGCCAAGAAGGGCTAAGGGATGTCAGTTTGGAAAATGCGGGTGCAATCATTTCGATGTCCCCTTTTTGCAAGGCTTTAATCTCTTCTTCATCCGAATATAGCATTGCATTCGGATATACTTCCACTTTTATGGCTCCATTTGATTTTTCATGTACAAGTGATGCAAAGATTTGTGCCGCTAAACCTTTCGGAGTATGTTCCGCTACCACGTGGCTAAAGCGGATGACTAAATGATCCTGCAATCCTTCTTGCTCATCGTCATAAGGAAATGATGAATGTTCCCGTTCCCACAGCCATATCCAGCTGAATCCACTTAATACGATAAGGAATATGACCCACTTTTTCATATAGTTCACCGCCGTCTTATTGTATACTCAAATTATAAAGTAAAATTCAGAATGGATGAACTGTTATGAAAAAAGGGAACTCCATTTCTATTAGATGGAAAGTCATGTTTCTTACAATGGTAATTGTACTTGTATCAGTAGGTGTAGGTGGTGTAGTGCTAATTGGTCATATGATTCAGCTAAAGGAAGAATCGCTTGCGGAACGGGCGATGATGACAGGGAAAACAGTAGCGCAAATTCCTCAAGTAATAGAACATATTGAGAAAAAAGAAGGATGGCGCATCATACAGCCGATTGTTGAACGGATACGTATCATTCATCATGCTGATTATATTGTCGTGATGAACATGAATCGTGTACGTTATGCACATCCTTCCGATTGGAAAGTTGGAACCGTTTCAAAAGGGGAAGATGAAGCTGCAGCCTTTGCTGAACATACGTACACATCAAAAGCAAAGGGAGTTGAAGGAGTGGCTG
This sequence comes from Bacillus sp. (in: firmicutes), assembly GCA_017656295.1. Lineage (NCBI taxonomy): Bacteria > Bacillati > Bacillota > Bacilli > Caryophanales > Bacillaceae > Bacillus > Bacillus sp. (in: firmicutes). Next base: position 229,897 of record JACDOC010000001.1, read on the forward strand.
TTCGCGCTTTCGTGCCAATTATGAACGAGAGACATGAACAAGTGGGTGTCGTTGTTGTTGGACAGTTATTGCCTTCTGTATGGGATTTGTTTAAGGAGATTCGGTATGAGATAGCACTTACCATCGTGATCGTTTTAGGATGTGGGCTACTAGCATCGCTATGGTTTGCGTCACATGTGAAAAAACAAATGTTTCAACTCGAACCTCATGAAATTGCCCGTTTACTTGTGGAACGTACCGCAGCATTTCATGCCATGCATGAAGGGGTTATAGCGATTGATAAGCATGAGCGAATTACGATAATCAACGAAAAAGCAAAACAAATGATGCAAATTGTGGGGGATGTAGTCGGTAAACCAATTCACGAAGTCATTCCTGATACACGTTTGCCAGAAATTTTATTGACGAAACAGTCCGTTTTTCAGCAAGAGATTATTGTAGGAAATCAGTTGATCGTAAGTAATCGAGTCCCGATTGAAGTAGATGGAGAAGTGGTTGGGGCAGTTGCCATTTTCCAAGACCGTACAGAAGTAGCGAATATGGCAGAAGAGTTAACCGGGGTTCGTGCTTTTGTTGAAGCTTTGCGCGTTCAAAATCATGAATATATGAATAAATTACATACGATTGCTGGTTTGATTCAATTAGATAAAGCAGAGGAAGCATTAAAATTTGTTTTTGAAGAGACAGAGGAACAGACAGCATTGCTTCGTTTCGTGCGCTCCAATATTAATGATGAAAGCATTGCAGGTTTGTTATTAAGTAAAGTATCGAGGGCAAGGGAGCTTGGTATTTTCTTAATGATTGATACAAATAGCCGTTTGCTCCATTTTCCGCCGCGGCTTGACCGTCATGACTTTGTTATCTTGCTAGGTAATCTTATTGAAAATGCCTTCGATGCTTGTCAAGCAAGTGGAAAAGAAGAACAACTTGTTGAAATGTATATTGGTGAACATCACGAACAGCTTTATATCGTCATCGAAGATAATGGAATTGGAATGACAGAAGATGTACAAAAATATATGCTCGATTACGGCTTTACAACGAAAAGCGGTTCTCATCGAGGGGTGGGGATGTATTTAATCGCGAACATCTTGAAAAAAAGCAATGGTCAAATGGATATTGATTCACAAATCAACATCGGCACAACCATCACCATTACATTTCCGATACAAACAAAGGGGGAAACGGTATGATACGAGTATTGCTTGTTGAAGATGATCCGATGGTTCAAGCGGTAAACGCTCAATTTGTTTCAAAAGTGGGTGGATTCGAAGTGGTTGGTACAGCAATAACAGGGGAAGAAGCATTAATGAAGCTGGAGGAACTTAAGCCCGATTTAGTATTGCTAGATATTTATATGCCTAAACGCGATGGAAAAGAAACAATACGCGAAATACGAATGAGAAATGAACTCGTTGATGTCATTGTTATATCGGCTGCAAACGACGCGGACACGGTACGTGAAATGTTACGACATGGAGCAATTGATTATATTATAAAACCGTTTCAGTTTGAACGTATTCAGCAAGCATTAAAACGATATGAGAAACTTCGAAATGACCTCAATCAAAATAAGACGATAGCACAACAACAAGTGGACTGCTGGCTATATGCTAACTCAAAGCCTGTGCACACCAGTTTACCGAAAGGCTTGCAACAGCAAACGCTTCGTCAAGTTATGCTGTATTTAGAAACGCAAGTAGTTCCGCGGTCTGCTGAAGAAACAGCAGAAGCAATCGGCATCGCAAGAGTAACAGCAAGAAGATATTTAGAATATTTAACGGAAGCAGGTGAAATAGAAAGAGATGTTCAATACGGGACCATTGGCAGACCGATTCACAGATACATGTTGAGAACAAAAAGACCAAAATGAACAATATATTCTAAATATTTATTCTATTTCTTGTAAGCGCTATCATGTAAAAAACAAGGAATGGAGGAGTTTTTTATGAAGAAAATGTGGTTAGGATGGGTTTTTACGCTCATTCTAGTGTTATTAGTGGGATGTAGTTCTTCTTCATCTTCAACGAGTGAAAATACATCAAGTGATAAGCCGATTGTTATTAAATTTTCTCATGTTACATCACCAGATAGTCCAAAAGGGAAAGCAGCAGAGTTGTTCAAAAAATTGGCAGAGGAGCGCACGGATGGTCGCGTGAAGGTAGAAGTATATCCTTCTAGCCAATTGTTTGATGATGATAAAGCGTTACAAGAACTTCCAAGAAATACGGTGCAAATTATTGCTCCATCAGCTACTAAACTCGTAAGCTATGATCCTGCTTTCCAAATTGTTGATTTGCCATTTTTATTTACAAGTGATGAGGCAGTTTATAAGTTTTTTGATGGAGAAGGCGGACAGAAACTGTCTAAAAAACTAGAAAAACATAATATTAAGGTGCTAGGTATGTGGGCGAACGGCGCGAAGCATTTTACAAATGCGAAGCGTCCTTTGAAAACGCCAGAAGATTTTAAAGGATTAAAGTTCCGTACACAAACAGGAAAAGTGTTGGAAAAGCAGTTTGAAGTACTCGGCGCATCAGCCGTTCCGATGGCATTTGCTGATGTATATGTTGCATTACAGCAAGGAACAATTGATGGACAAGAAAACACGTTTAATAACATTGATACACAGAGCTATGCTGAAGTTCAAAAATATTTAACCGTTTCTGGACATGGAAGATTAGATTATCCTGTGTTAACGAATGCAAAGTTTTGGAATGAACTTCCTGAAGATATCCGTACAACATTAGAAGAAGTATTTGAGGAAGTGACTGTCCAGCAAAGAAAATGGTCAGAAGAATTAAATCAACAATCCTATGAAAATTTGAAAGAAAGCGGTTTAGAAGTGTATGAGTTAACAGAAGAAGAGATTAAACAATTCCAAGAAGCAATGCAGCCAGTATATGACGAATTTTCAGACACAATTGGCAAAGATTTAATAGAACTGGCGAAGAAATTGAATGAATAACAACCTGGAGATATTCCAGGTTGTTTTTGCAAGGGGGAAATGAAGATGAGTCGATGGAAAGATTGGATTGAAGCTGTAGAAGATTGGCTTGCAGGATTACTGATTGCAGGGGGACTTGGGTTAATTTTTATTGGGGTAGTAATGCGTTATGTATTCAATGCACCACTGAGTTTTGTAGAGGAGTACTCTGGTTACATGATTGTTTGGGGAGCCATGATTGGAGCGGTCGTGGCGCTTCGTGATAATCATCATATTCGTGTTGATATGTTGTATCAAATTTTACCGCAACGTTTTCAAAAAAGTGTAGATCTATTTGCTAATACCATGGGTCTGTTATTTGCGCTGTTTCTTTTTGTATTTGGAATTAAAGGTATTTTTTTAGATGAGTTTAGTGTGTATCGGATGAATTTAGTATCTATCGGCCAAGGAGTTGCTTTATGGAAAATATATCTTGTTATGCCGTTAATCGGATTGCTGCTGACAATTCGATTTATCGTGCGTATTGTTCGCCTGCTAAAAGGGCTGCCAGAGTCAGATATAGAGCATAAGGATGTGGAAATGAAATGATTACAGTCGGATTGTTTCTAGTTTTTGTACTACTCATGTTGCTGCGTGTTCCTGTTGCATTTGCGCTAGCTTTATCCGCACTTATTTTTTTACCTTTCTTTAACTTTCATTACGAGAGTGCAGTAATTGAAATTTTTTCTGCTTTAAATCATACATCATTGATGGCGATTCCAGGTTTCGTTTTTGCTGGCATTATTTTAGCGAGAGGGGGAATTTCTAAACATTTAATCGAAGGATTGCGCGCGTGGGTTGGACACTTACCTGGAGGAATGGCGGTCGTCACCATTTTAGCATGTATGATTTTTGCGGCGATTTCTGGATCGAGTCCTGCTACGGCTGCAGCCATTGGGTCCATTATGATTCCAGGAATGGTGCAAGCGGGTTACAGTAAAAAATATGCGATGGGCTTAGTGGCAGCCGCTGGAACACTTGGAATTCTTATTCCGCCAAGCATTCCGTTAATTATGTATGGATATGTTGCCGAACAGCATGCCACTATTAGTAAATTGTTTATGGCAGGAATGATTCCAGGTGCTTCCTTAACAATCATTTTAATTATATCCGCTATTTTCTATGCACGCCGTCATGGATTTGGAAAAGGAGAAAAAGCATCATGGTCTGACCGTTGGCGTTATTCATTAAAGGCACTTCCAGGAGCACTCATGCCTGTCATTATTCTTGGTTCTATTTATACAGGGGTGGCCACTCCGACAGAATCATCGGTCATTGCTGGTGCTTATGCCATCATCGTATCGGCTCTCTTGTATAGAGAATTGCCATTCTCATCATGGCGTCCTATTTTACGAGAAACCATTCATATTAGTTCGATGATTTTTATGATTATCGCTGCGGCGATTTTGTTTAAGCAATATTTAACACTGGCACAAGTTCCGCAAACTATTGCCCATTGGATTATTGATCATCAATTCAATAAGTGGGTATTCATTATTTTAGTAAACCTACTATTCTTTGTTTTAGGGACGTTTTTAGAAGCCATTGCCATCATTTTAATTACATTGCCAATTTTCTTACCAGTCCTTCACGATATGGGAATTAACGTATATCACTTTGCGATTATTATGACCGTTAACCTCGAAATCGCTATGATTACACCGCCAGTTGGGCTGAATCTGTTTGTCGTCAGCGGTGTAGCCAAAGAACCGCTCGAAAAGGTAATCCGAGCTATCTTGCCGTTTCTATTCATCATGTTAATTGAACTAATCATCATTATCGTGTGGGAAGATTTGTCGACATTTTTAATTCGTTAGCGCCAATCGTTAAGGTTGGCGTGTTTTTTTATGTATAGATAGTGTCGAATACAAAATATCGGGAAATATATTTATTGGTTCATCACCATAAGTCGTGGATGACAAATTCTTTATCTTATGCTTCCGGTTTCTAAACGGATACGTAAAAAGAAACGTTCATCATTGCGATATCCATAAGCACGACGTTTAAGAAGTTTAATTTTATTGTTTGTTCCTTCCATGACTCCATTAGACAATGATAAAAAAGCACAGGAAAGAAACACTTCTTCTTTGGTGAGAAGCGTATTAACGATTTTTCTCATGACCGAACAACGATTCCGGACAAAAGTTGGACCCAATCGTTCCATCGTCGTTTGGCTTGTGTCATCGAAGTCGACTTCAACACATAACGGATGTGTTGAAGCCCTTTATAAAGTTGAGATAAGTTGTCGTCTTGTAAGCACCATTCTCGAACTTGTATCCGTTCTTCTTCACTTAATAAACCCAGCTCTGATGTAAGAAGACGATTCATATGGCGGACGGTTTGATGTTTTCCTTTCTTGTCTAAATAGTAGCGACGACGCATTAAAGCATCTGTTATCAGTTGAATGACATGAAATCGATCGAGCACGTGAATCGCTTTGGGAAATACCTCTTCAATGGCCTCTTGTTGGGAATGCGTGCCTGGTGTATAAGATAATAATGTCGAAAGGTTTTTCTTGACATAAAAAAAGACCCCAGCTTACTTCTTGTTGTAAGATAGAGATACCGGGGATAAACCTAGAAAAAGTATTAATCGTGGCAATTGATGCAGCTAAGTTTTTTCAAAAAGCTTTAATTTGTAATTATTTAGGTGATGTAATAGAAAAACCATTTTTCTTTGGTATCAATCAGAGTGGCATTCAGGATCTTTGTTCAAGGATAGAAAAAGCTAAAAATGAAGTGTTAGCTGAACGTATTTTTATTGGTGTGGAGGCTACAGGTCACTACTATGAGGATATCGTAAGGGAATTAGGGAAATTTGGATATGGGGTTACTATTATTAATGCGGCAACAGCCTATGAAGAGAGAGCAAGAGCTTTAAACTGGAGTAAAACAGACGATCTAGACCTTTATGCGATTGCCCATGCATTAATTCAAAATAAAGGAATGGAAAATAAATTACCAGAAGGAATTCATCGACAGCTCAGGATCCTCACTCGCGCAAGTGTGGTTTATTTTATTCTAATAATTTATATTGCGATGGATAGGTTTCTAAATCAATTTTTTAATACTAGAGATAAACTTAAACAAAGTAAGTAAAAAAGACCGAAAATTTAGATATAATATTTCAACTGATCTGGTAGGTGCGTTTAACCTTAAACAATTTATTGTAACAATCAACAAAGCAGTTGATTAAGAAACAGCTAATAAGCTCTTAGTGGCTTAGAGTGCTGTAACTATGTTCTATATAAAAACATGTAAAAAATGTAGATAAATACGACAATAGGAAAATACTATTTTTAAAAAATTGTAATATTTTGTAGAAACATGACATAAAAAATGGTAGTATAAAAATGTTAGAAAATTTAATATATAAGTGATAAAGGCAAACTTATCGAAAGGTAGGGACGCAAAGCTACGGGTCTAAAGTTCCAATGAACGATGATCGCCGGGCCGCCACAACGTTTATCATTTTGTCTTGTCTTATTTTGTTTTGGATGGCTGCCCAAAAAAGGCAGCATTTTTTATTACTAACTTGTTTATGGGAGGGGTCAGTATGAAAAAATTCATTTCTTTTATTCTTGTATTCATTTTAGTAATGTCAGCGTTCCCATCGATGTCGCCATCCGCAGCGACGAAACAAAAATTTTCTGATGTCCCAACGGATTATTGGGCATATAATGAAATCCAATACTTATCAGATTTTGGTATCATTAAAGGCTATTCAGATGACACGTTTAAACCATCTAAACCTGTTACAAGAGCACAGGCTGCTGTGATGATTGCTAGAGCTTTAAACCTATCACTTGAAAACCATCAAAATCATTATTATGACATTCCAAGTGACTTTTGGGCGGTAAAGGAAATTGCCGCAGTTACGGAGGAAGGGATTTTTCCTGTATTTGAAAAGTTTGAGCCCAATCTTCCTCTAACACGTGATATTATGGCATATGTATTAACTAATGCTTACTATTTGCCTAACTTCATCGATGATTTAAAATTTACGGATATCGATTATTCCAATAAATATAGAGAAAATATTGCAGCTCTACTTTCCAACCGAATAACAACAGGATATATGGACAATACATATAGACCAAAAGGCACAGTGACCCGTGCACAGTTTTCAGTCTTTATGTCGAGGGTCTTGAATCCTGACTTCCGTAAAGGTACCGCTTTGAATAAAGAGCTTATTTATACCTTAACTGATCAAGAATTTAAAGAAGCGATTGCATTAGGAGAGCAGGATGAGGAAGAATTAAAAACATATTTTTGGCAAAATTACTCTTTGCCATTTAAGAGAAAAACATATGATGCAATAGAGCCTATGACAGCGATTGTAACACCTTATATGTATACAGTTTTTGCTTCTGCGGGTTCTAAGCAACTAGGAGAAAAATTGCCAGATGTGAAAACAGCCAAATCAATATTAAGAGAAGAGTATCCAGTCGAATTGATATACTTTTTAGTTGAGACTTATGAATACCCAGGTGAGCAAAAAGAAGATAGCGTATATATTATTCAAGATCACATTCAAAGAGAGCCATTAAAAATAGAACAAGTTAATAATGAATTAAGCTCTATTACTGATCCAGAGTCTGGGGAAGAACTTATTTTCAACTCATATTTAGTTGCATTTGATGCTTCTGTTCTTGATTTTGAACAGCCTGCTACACTTGAAGTAATGGTTGAGGATGTTCCAAACTATCGAGTGAATACATTTGAATATGAAATTAATTTTAGTGATTATCAGTAAAACAGGAAGGAATGTCTATAAGTACACCCTAAAATGGGAGTCATTCACAGATGGTAGCCCCTAAAAACAATCAGACTGTAAATGACTCACCAACCAAAAACTTACCGCTACTATAAATTACGTGATACATTTTCTCCTTTTAGGGGTCGATGTATCAATATCATGATTTTTTATAAATTATGGATTGGTGCCTGTGGTCAATTCCTAAAAAAAAATAGATATTAAGATGCAATATGCTCCCTAAATTCTACAGGGGGCATATTGTTTAATTTTGTATAGAACCGAAGAATCATCCTAAATTTTTTTAATAGAATAACTAACATTCTACAGGCACAAACATTTGAATCTACGAATTATGAAATAATGAAAAATATATATTATAGGAATTATATAGTAAAATAATAATGTAAAAAAATGGCTTATTTAGTTAAGGGAGTGGTGAAATGAAGATTTTGAATAAGACAATCCTATTCTTGTTGATTTCTTTTTTTGTACTTGCTTGTTCACATTTACTTCCTGTAGAAGCAGGCGAAAAAGAAATTAAAGTAGGAGTCGTAGTTTCAGCACTAAGTGAGGAATATGCCTTTATTGAGCGGCCAGGTGGTTACAATCATGGGGTTTATATTATGCCAAAATCCATTGGTTCTTCCATTAAAAACAAACGCATTAAAACAAAAATCCTTCTAGAAAGCCTCGGGTATGAAGTAGCGTACATTAATGATCAACAACTAAGTAACGTTAATGAATTAAAGAAGTATGATACTGTGTTTTTTCCTAACACAGTGATGATGTCTAAACAACAACGGGAAGCTGTTAGAAAATATATCAAAGATGGTGGTGGCGCAATTTTTGCCTTTGCATTTGCACGAAATGAGAGTGCTCACTTTCCTTATAAAGACACAGACTTAGATCTAACGCCGCTTATATACGATACGAAGACGTGGATTTGGGAGTGGGATAATGTAAGCGAGTTGTTCCAGTCCGCTTTTGTTAACGATGTAATGGTTGGAAATGCGAAGATGACTAGTACGGGAAATCATCCAATAGTTAAAAATACGAAAAAACAAATCGGTACATCAGAAGTGGTCATCCAAGATATGAGATACAACATGTATGGGCCAACATGGATTGAGGTTATTAACCCATATCCAAATAGTTATGTCACGCCGTTATTACAATACAGCTATATTGGTTATTCGAGTGTGCCTAAACATACGCCAATTGGAACGGGAGCGGCTTATGCAATCGAATACGGAAAAGGAAAAGCTGTATGGTTTGGTTTTCAGCCGTTAAATTATATAGCTGTCCCTAATGAACGTTCGAATGAATGGGATGTCCAAAATCCAAAAGGCCGAAAAGAGGTTAGAGGGGAAGCATGGGACGGTTTAATTGGCGGCGATGTGCTGAAAGTCTTCCTTGATGAGTCCGTGAAGTGGACATCTCACCCGTTGGACACTTTTCATTCGATAAACCGGGACGTTTCGATTCGCTTAAGCGACGTTCGAGCGTATCCACGAGCAAATGATTATGTCGTTTACGCAACAATGACCAGCAAAAATGAAGGAAACGTAATTACAAGAGGCACGATGACTGTGCAACTGATCGATCCTTCTGGAAAAGTAAAAGACACTTATGAAAAATACATAGTAGGCATTATACCTCTTGGTGCAAGCTATCCAGAGAAAATTCAGTTATTTTTACCGAAAAATCCAGTGGAAGGAAATTATCGATTGGTCGCTACCTATCATACGGGAAGAAGGAATAAAGATGGACTAAGCATCGCAGCAGACTCTAAAATTATTTCCATCACAAATAACCGCAGTCAAGCGACAATAAAAGATGGCGCTGTCTTTTCGGACGTTTCTTCATCCTTTTGGGCCAAAAAAGATATTAATCATCTATTTAACTTAGGTATCTTCAATGGCTATAAAAATGGTACATTTCGCCCTAATCAACCAATAACGAGACTAGAGGCAGCAACCGTTCTAGTTCGTTCTCTCGGGTTATCTACTAAAAATCGTCCAGATCCAAAGTTAGTAGATGTAAAACCAGGTCAAGAAGGCTACGACATTATCGCAACGGTTGTGGATCAAGGAATATTTAGCGGCTCGAACGGTTATTTTCGTGCAAACAATCCGTTAACCCGAGAACAGATGGCAAAAATTTTGGTGAACGCCTATCAGTTAACAGGCACCGAAACAGTTTCCTTTAAGGATGTAGAGTTAAATCGCTGGTCGTATCCATACATTTCTGTCTTAAAAGCCAATAAAGTGACAAATGTACAAGAACATTTCCGACCTACTGAGAAAACAACCCGCGCTCAGTTTGCTGCCTTTGTAAGAAGGTCTATGCTAATGTCTCATTTTACTCAATGAAAAAAACTACCCCAACATACCATGAATGTTGTTGGGGTAGGAATCTTGTTATATATCGTATAAATGGGATAAAAATTGTCATCCAACCTCTGATGTCAATCATTTCCACTCTAGTAAAAAAAATATTCCATCCCTTTTTATATTAAGTTGTATATACTAGGGGACTTGATTATTTTTATCATTTCTGTGATTGAAACTCGATTCTAGAATAATGAAACTGCAAGCCAAACGTCGGAAAGTGCAAGCCAAACGTCGGAAAGTGCAAGCCAAACGTCGGAAAGTGCAAGCCAAACGTTGGAAACTGCAAGCCAAATGGTGGAAACTGCAAGCCAAACGTCGGAAACTGCAAGCCAAACGGTAGAAACTACAAAACAAACGGGATAAACTACAAAACAAGGAACACAACTGCCACAATAAAAGCTAGCCTAACCTCAAAAAGAGTGATTATAACTAATAAAAAAGCAGGCCTCCTGATTAGAAGACCTACCTTTTTAACATTACGGCATCCGGTTCGTACCGAGAAAACCGTACACAAGATATTTCCAATGTTTTTTTTTGTATGTTGATTTTTTGAAAATAGGGTCAATCTTCGTATGAGGGAAAAGAACAGGTGATTTGTTTTCCTGCACCTTTTCTGGGTTCGCGACTACTAGTTGATTTTCACTCAACCCGTCTGCTACTGCCACATACGTTTCTGTTTCTAGACCTAACGTTACAGGCTGTTTTACTGCTTGTCCTTTTCCATTCATCGTCCATACGAACGCTTGATTCTTCCCGTTTTTCACACTTGATAAGTGAACCGACATCACGGACGGAGCTGTTGCCGTGATGATTTCCATATTAACCTTTTTTCCAAACGGTAGTTCCATGTCGTCGACATCATTTAATTGCACTGTTACAGGATACATTAATTTTTCTTCTTTCTCTTCTGGAAATGGAGAAACCGCAGTAACCGTTCCTTCGGCAGTTGTTTCGTTATCTAATTTTACTCGGACAGTCATTCCTTTTTCTAATTGGTCAAGGTCTGCTTCTTGGACGTTTCCTTTCACGACCGGTTCATCCACAATAATTGTCATGATTGGATTGGTTAACGAATAATTAATTGAGCGGATAATACCATCGACTGGACTTTGTTCCGTAATGATTGTTTCGTTCCCGTTCAAACTTAACAATTGGTTTTCTAATGAATCGATCTCTGCTTCAATAACGTTTAGTTCATGTTGCTTTTGAAAAATTTCTGTCTGTAAAGCGACTTTTGTCCCCGTGTTAGTTTCCTCATTTGCTTCTTGTTCATCTAATATGTCTTCTAGTTCTTCAATGAACTCTTCTAAACTATCGGCCTCTTTCTCTAATTGGTCCATTCGTTCTTGTAACTGAAGTGTTATGTCATCCGTATCATCTGTTCGATATTGAAATAGAGGATCGCCTGATTGAACAAATTCCTCCTCATCGACGAGAAACTGTTCAAACGAGCCTTTTCGCTCATCAAAATAGATGTGATATTCGTCAGCCGGCGTTACTTTTCCTTTTGTAGATACAATTTGCTCCAAATCTCTGATTTTCACTTCATCCCATTCACTTATGAAAGAATAGCTCGTAATCGGAGAATCTTTTTTGACTAGTAAACATACATTCAAACCGACGAGAAGGAAAAGCACACTCCATCCAATCCATGTTTTTTTCATATGAGCCCTCCTTTAAGAGAACAATGTCGAAACATCGACAAAAGCGAGTATTGTTTGAGTCAATAGTAAAAACACATGCCAACAAACGACCATAAAGAGGACTTTCATTCGTGAGGTGTCCGTCAGTTGTTTTAAAAAGTCATACGTGATCTTGATCGATAAAACAAAAAAGATCGAGATTCCACCAGCCAAATAAATGACAAGAGTTGGCAGTTCAAGTGTTTGTGCTACAACACCTAGCGATAGTGGCGACGAAAACCAAGGTAAATGAAACACGTACATAAGGAGGATGTTCACCACTCGCTCTAATAAAAAGATCATTAAAACAAACGTTTGTATAATCACAAGCTTTCGATAAGGGATGTCGGTTAATGACCAATAAATAAGCGCTGGGGCGAATAGTAGAAATAAAGCAATGACAATCCCAGCAAACATCTTTCCAAGCGTAAATAATGAAAGTTTTATATAGATCTTATCTAAACCAGTATTTGGGATTTCTTTTACAATCGGCTCTGTCCCAATGCCTAGCAATCCACTTACCCCGTATATAACGGCACTACAAAATAAAAGAAGGACTACACGTGCCCATACACCATAAAAAATTTCGGCTTTATGTAATTGATAGCTGGCGACGTCTCGTTTGAACAAGCCTTGCCATAATTTTAAACGATAGGACATCTAATCCCTCCTAGATAACAATTCTAAAACTATCAATCTAACACTTCCATTATACACCATTTATCGACAGGTCATAGGAACGAAAATTGTCGAAAATATACTATTAGGTACAATAAAAAGTGCCGTTTGAAGTCACGGCACTTTTTATATTAATTTTTTACAAAATTAGTATGTGAATATAGCTTGATGTTGTTCATTTCGGTTACATAATAAACGAGATCAGGTGAGAAATATAAACCGATTTGGGCAGTATCTTTTGCTTTTAAAGAAAATTCATCGGCTGTGAATTCAAATAGTCCTTCCGCTATAATTTCACCATCTGCTGTGACAGCAACCATAGTATCTCTTAACTCCACAGGATAATCAAAATTATTTTTGAATTCTACTAATAGAGTGAGTCCTCCCTCTTGATCCCACTCATAATTGATTGGATTTATCAGAACGGTTTGTTTGAAGGAATCATTGAGAATTCTTGCCATAAACGCAGCGAACTGGGCTCGTGTTAAATTTCCGTTAGGACGATATGTAGCGTCAGGGTAACCGGTCGTTATATGATTATCAAATAAACTAGATACGTAGTCGTAAGCCCAATGATCATACGGCACATCAGTAAATTCAGAATCGTACACATATAAAAGGTCATATGCTTCTGCAAGGATTTTCGCCATTTGGCCTCTTGTCAATGTATCCCATGGTTTAAAATAGCCATTACTTCCAGTCATAATTCCTTCATCTGCTAATGTAGCAGCGTATTCATAGCCATAATCGCCTGGTTTAAGATCTTTAAAATTTGGATTTGGACGATTTTCTGTGCTTAGACCGAGGCCTTTCACTAACATCTCTGCCGCTTGCATTCGTTTAATCGGGTCATTTGGCCCAAAATTCCCGTCCTTGTATCCTCTAATAATTTGATTTTCTACAAGAAAATGAATTTCATCGTAAGCCCAAAAGTCTTCCTTTACATCTGGGAAATTAGTGGCGGCTGACGAGTTCATGCTAGGTAACAGGAACCATGTTGTAATAAAAAGAATCATAATCCGCTTCATACATGACCCACCTTTTTATAGTTCATAATCATGTCTATTATATAATTCTAGTAGAGTAAGGAAGAATGGGAAGATTATACCGTTTTTTCCACAATATATTTTGTTTTAAAAAAATGTTTGCTACTATGGAGTAGGGTACAATCAGGGAAACCTGATGTCACAAAGCTATAGGGGCTAAGGGGATTCCTATGCCAGCCAGCTGCCATTACCATTAAACAGGAGGAAAGGTAATGAAAAGAAAATTTTTAATGAAAGCATGCCTTTTTGTTTCATTATTTTCTTTAATGGTGTCTGCACCTATTTCTGCAGCTAGCCCATTATCATCGGAAGAAGAGGTATCCCAATTAAAGAAAGGCAAACCAGAAAAGCCAGACAAGGAATCAGGTAAGCCAGAAAAACCTGAAAAAGATTACGATAAACCAGAAAAAGATAAAGATAAAGAAAAACCAGAGAAACCTGAAAAAGAGAAAGACAAACCTGAAAAAGACAAACCAGAGAAAGAAAAGGATCATCCAGGAAAAAAAGATAAAGATAAACCAAATAAAGAAAAAGGAAAAATTAAGAGAACAAATAGTATTTCAAAACGTTTAGATAAAATTGAAGAAAAAATTAATGAAGTGTCAAACGAAATAACTGAATATTATTCAACGGAAGAAAACGGGGAAGAAACCGAGTCAGAAAATGAAACTGGTTCAACGGAAGAAGAAACAACGGAAACTGATCAAGAAGAAAGTACAGACGATTCCTCAATTAAAGATGAGAGTTCCGTGAACGATGAGGGAAGTAATGCTGAAGAAGGAGCGGAAAATACGGAAGATTCTTCATCTGAAGAGGATGCTACAAACGATTCGGTAATGGATAAAGTAGATGGTTCCCAAGAGGAAACTACCGAAAATCCAGACAATACAGGATCAGAAGATGAAAGTGGAGTTGAATCGAAGGAAACAGAGGAACATTCTAGTTTATTCAATTCTGGTGTCCTAGTTATAGAAGCAACATTAATTGACGGCGTAGATGAAGAAGAGGATGAAACAAAAGATATCACAGAAGAAAATGACGACATCGATGAAGATGAAGAGTCAGACGAAGGCGACACAGAGGATAGTGAGGATCGTTCCCAAAGTTTTATTGGCAAATTAAATGCTCAAATTAACAAACTTCATGCAGTGAAAAAGCAAATTAAAAACCTTAAGAAAAAAGTAAGCGAAGACGATGCTGAAGTCACAGCATTAGAACAACGTGCAGAAGATTTAATCCAGCTAGCCCAATCTGAAATTGAACGAGTAAAGGAATTACGTGCAGGAAAGACGGTTCCATCAGTTGAGGATGAACCCGTAGAACAAGAAGAAGGTTTAGATCAAACTGAAGACGATACGAATAAGCAAGAAGAATCAACCGAAAATGAAGAAGTACAAGATGAACAAGATACTGATTTTCCAAATGAAAATCCAGAACCAACAGCTGAAGAAGAAAACTTAGAATAGTAGTTAAGGAGGTATGCAGATATGAATTTGCATACCTCTTTTATGTGTGCCCGGCATGGGTGTAATCTATAGGGTGAAAGTCCCGAACTGCGAAGGTAGAAGTAGCAGTTAGCTTAACGCAAGGGTGTCCGTGGTGACGCGGAATCTGAAGGAAGCTTTTTGAAAGAATCAATAATACGACAAAAGTCATCAAGCGAAACGACTATGGATATAAAAACTTCAAGAGATTTCGAGCAAGAATCTTATTAAGACATCAGTATAAAGGAATGGGTCTACATATAGGATAGGGGTGGCCTGATTTCTTTACCACCCCAACATTTGATGGAGAACCTTTATTTTTATGAAATTCTTTACCCCAACATTTAGTATAGAACCTAAAATAAAAAGGGCTAGCCATCCAGTTGGGAAGGGGATGACTAGCCAACCAAAGTATTACCGCGGAATTTATTCTACAATATTCGACAAAATTTGTCGAATGTAATTTATGGTAGGATTGGAATACTTTAAAGTGGTAGGGGAGTAATCTAGTGAGGGACACTAGTGAGGGACAGTCCCGCGTTGCTTTAAAGCAACGCGGGACTGTCCCTCACTCCTTTAAACTATTAAAGATTCACTCTAATCGTTAAGTTCAAGGTGCTTTTTTAATAATGTTTGCACTCTTTCTTTTTCTTCATCAGACACGATGAGATACCATACCGAGTTGATCGTTTTTCCGCTTCCAGAGATTTGGTGGCGGTCGATATGTTTTCCAGCTTCTCGGTAGTTTTTCTGAATTTCGACCATTTCTTCAAACGACATATTTGTTTTTACGTTTTTACTTATCGCGTTAAAAATATCTCCGTAGTTCCACAAGCTTGAAATGCTTGCGCCTTTTTTGATGACCCCTTGTATAATTTTTTGCTGACGATCTTGGCGGCCGAAATCTCCACGCGGGTCCTGTTTGCGCATACGTGAATATAATAAAGCTTCCTCGCCGTTTAACGTAATTTCCCCTTTAGGAAAATGGACTCCTCCATACGTAAACGAAAAATCATTCTGAACCGTCACTCCATCGACCGCATCGACAATATCTTTAAATCCTTCCATGTTCACTTGAATATAGTAATCAATCGGGATATCTAAAAAGTTTTCCACCGTGGCGATAGCCATATCTACACCACCAAACGCATA
Organism: Bacillus sp. (in: firmicutes); assembly: GCA_017656295.1. Taxonomy (NCBI): domain Bacteria; kingdom Bacillati; phylum Bacillota; class Bacilli; order Caryophanales; family Bacillaceae; genus Bacillus; species Bacillus sp. (in: firmicutes). The sequence goes on from JACDOC010000001.1 coordinate 246,076, forward strand.
CGCATGGTTAATTTTATCTTTAACCCCTTTACCGACAATCAACGTTCGCGTATCCCGTGGAATGCTGACCATTTGAACAGAAGGCTCATTCGGATTTACCGTCAACACAATCATTGTATCGGAACGTCCGCTGTCATTTTTTCGCTCATCGACACCAAGGAGCAACACCGAAAAAGGTTCTTTTTTCTCCAACTTCAATTCTTCTTCACGTTTACCCGACTTCACTCGCTCAATCGGTTCGTGGATGGTTTCAATGGCTTTATTTAAAGAATGATAAACAGAATACGCATACGCTCCTCCAGCTATCAAAACAAAGAGGAAGAACACCCCGATCCGTTTCCACCAGCGCTTTTTCTTTTTTTTACGCTCACTTCGCAATTGATTTGCCATACTCATGTTCCTTTCTTCGTCACACGAAAATATTTATTCTATTTTAATTGTAGATTATTTGAAACGAACCACCTTGACAATGGTTATTGTTCCACTGAAATGAAAATTTTAGCAGAATATTTATTTTGTGTTAGTACACTTGATTATTAGGTCTGTTTGAATCTTTCATATGATTGGATGATTACAGAAATAATATTTATTATTCCGTATAGATGGAATAATTTGATTTAATAGGACTACGACAAAGCTGATCGCCGATTTATTAAAAAATTAAGTTTAAACATAACCAAAGCTATTCATATGTTGTAAAAGTTCTAAAGTCCACTTGAAAAGTAAAACTTATGTATTTGAAATAGTGGAAATAATTAATTTTTACAACAATATACAATTTCTGGAGTAATTGTGGTAAAATTGGTTTAGTATTTATTTATACGTCATAAGGAGGAAAAAGCCATGCGAGGGAGATTAATTAATGATGCAGGTGTAACCAAGGAAGTTAAAATAGGTTTTAGCTCTTTGGATTTTTCCCGGCACTATTTAGAGGAGATTTGAAGTGGGCGGCTATTATGTTTATTACTGCAACAGTAGTTGGATTGTTTACTCTTGGATTTGGAGCCTGGATTCCTGGTATTATTTTTTCATTTGTTTATAACAAAATATACATAAAAGAATTATTAGAAAAAGGATACCGCCCTGCAGATGAGCAGACAAAAACTGAATTACAATCTAGAGGAATTATTTCTACGGTATCAACATCACAAAACGTTAATGCATAACTTTATTTAAAAACTTGAGGCTGATCTTATTTTTACATTTTATTAGATCAGCCTTATATATTTTTAAATCCGTATCTCCTGTTCTAACCCCTCTTATAATCCGCTTTAGATGACACCCATTAGTTTTACTTACCGATTTTAAAGATATAAAAATGTATAGTAAAATACTTTTTCTAGTTATCGAGCATACGAGCAACCTCGATGATAAAAAGGAAATAAATCATAAATGGCGAAATAATTACTTAAGACAAGGTCTAAATAAACGTTTGTTTAATCCAAGATATAAATAAACGTTTGTTTAAATAAAGGGAGGCTTTCCATTGATGAAAAATGAGGAGAGACAGATGCAACAATTAGTGACGAATTATTTCTCCGAACAACAAGAAAGGCAAGTGAACGATCGTCTTCGCACTTCGCTTCTTTTATTAAAAAATCAAGAGAAAATTCGGCAAGATCCCACCCATTATTATAATGAAGAAAGTGATATAAAAGACATTCAAACCTATTATAAAGATGTTAGCCATCCAAATAAATCTGCGACGGAATTGTTTCACCTTTTTCATGAACTAGTCAAAACAACGCATAAAAACCAATTACCTTATTCCATCAGTAAAGACCGCTATTTATATCCATGGGTCGATTTGCAACCGGATGGATCGGTGAAAAGTATTTATTCTGGGGAAAAAGAGGATCCGCAAAAGCTCATTCAGGAAGACTTTTTAACGAATCAAAAAAGGTATGTCCAATTCCAATCCCTTTTAAAACAAGTGAAAAAGAAGGACTCTACCTTATTGAAAAAAATGAAAATTATTGATAGGGAACTAAAGTATAATACAGAACATATTGTTCCCCAATCTTGGTTTCATGCACGTGAACCAATGAAAGGCGATTTGCATCATTTATTTGTCTGCCATCCTACTTGCAATTCAAGAAGGTCCAATTACCCCTATGCTGACTTTTCTTTTTATCAACCCGAATTACCAACAGAAAAAATCCGCAATCATTGTGGGATCGTCATGGACGGACGCTTCGAACCTGAATACGGAAAAGGCGCCGCTGCTCGAGCGATGCTGTACTTTCTTTTACGCTACCCAAAGGCCATCAAAAAAAGCTTCTTAGAACAAATCGATCTTCGTTTACTCATCCAATGGCATGAAGCATTCCCTGTCACCATCTATGAAAAACACCGCAACCAAGCCATTTATCACATTCAAGGAAACCGTAACCCGTTTATTGATTTTCCAGATTTGGTACATGAAATTCATTTCTAAGTCAACAAACCGATATTTCTATTATGATGGGAGTTATGCTTTTGATAAAAAAAGAACGTAAAATTCCTCTTATTCTCCAAAAATATGAAGCTTTGCTACGAAGGCTTCCGGCAGCTCATCCGAAACGGGAACTGATTGAAAAAGAGCTATCGAAAAGACGTGCAGGATATGAAGGAGAGAAGTCAATCGACTACTATCTAAATGAGATTTCGAAGGATCGTTACTTTATTTTTCATGATCTGCGGCTACCGATAGGCGATTCCTTTGTTCAAGTTGATATGGTATTACTATCCGCATCCTACCTGCTGATTCTCGAAGTGAAAAATATAAAAGGGACCCTTTACTTAGATCCTTATATTCAACTGCTTCGAGTGATTGATTCAGAAGAAGAAGCGTTTCCGGATCCGATTTTACAAACGGAACGGCAACAGAAGAAGTTAATTTCATGGCTTACCTCTTACCAGTTACCGATGCTTCCTATCGAGTTTCTCATTGTGATTAGCGATTCTCAAAACCGCTCCTCCCCATAAAAGGATTCCCCCAATGGTCATCCGTGCCGCCCATTTACCTCACAAAATCGAAGCCTTTGAAAAAATGTACCGGGAAGAGAAAATAACTAGAAAAGAAATGAACAAAATCTCCCGTCTTTTTCTCAAACAACATACCTCGCTCAATAGTGATGTTTTATCGGTCTTTCACCTATCAAAGGATGACATCCTAACAGGTGTCCACTGCCCGAACTGTTATACACTGCCTAATTTGAAACATACGCACCGCAATCGCTGGACATGTTCCAAGTGTCATACGATTCATCCTGATGCCCACATCGCTGCATTACGCGACTTTGCACTTTTACTTGGAACGACCATTACTAATCGAGAGTGTAGGCGGTTTTTGCATTTAACTTCTGTACCGTCAGCAGCAAAACTGTTAGCAGCAATGAATCTCGATTATACTGGCACATTCCGTGATCTAAAATATGTTTTGCCTCTCATTGAATAAGGAAGGTGAGTCATTGTGAACGGAAAGAAAATTATGTCTAACAGAAAGAAAAATATTCGGAACTGAAAGAATTGCATTAAACGGAAAGTAATTTAGGTCAAACGTAAAGTAAAATTAGCGGAACGTAAAGTAAATTGCATTAAACGTAAAGTAAATTTTCTCGAACTGAAAGTAATTACGTCAAACAGAAAGAGAAATTGACTTATAGTAGCGCTCGCCGCCGAATGGCATTAATCTACTGCTGGGACGTTCGGCATCAATCTCAAATGTTGGCGTCGATAGTTTCGAGATCTGTATATGGCTCATGACGAAACGAAAGGGGAACACGTAGGCGTCCCCTTTTTTTGTTTATCGTGGAAAATAAAGGTTCTATTTGGTGAAAAAAGAACTACACAACAAAAATCAGATATTTCTTGAAAATACTAAAAATTATCTATATCATTTCTTTCATTAATTAAAGTATATTTAATAATGCGAAATGAAGAACGCCTTCATCGAGTACACGTTCTTCATTTGAAAAAGGCAAATCTATCGAAAGGTAGAGACGCAAAGTTACAGACCTACGGTGGTAACACTATGGTGGCTGGACTGCTGAAGAATGGAGAACTACTCGAAATGAGTAGATTCAAAATTCTTCCGATCAAAAAAATTTGTATTGGAGGAATTGTTATGTTTAAACATGTACGGAATGTCCTTACGACAAGTGTCCTTGCGACAGCTTTTACCTTTTATTTAGGAACGGGTCAAGCTCTAGCCGAAAGCGATGAGCAACCGACAGAACCGCAAACCACACAGGAAGAGCAAATATTAGAACAACCGACAACAGATGAAACGGTGGTAGAATCAACACCGGAAGAAGCGGAGTCTTCCTCAGAAGAAGCAACCGAAGAGGAACAAGCACCAGAGGATGAAGGAAGTAACGAAGAGCCAGCAGCTGAAGAAACTGGTGATATGACTAATGAAGAACCTGCCCCAGAAGCCGAGCCAATTACTGAACAAGAAGAGGGAACCGAAACTCCTTCCCTTTTACCGGGTGACTTTTTCTATTTTGTAAAAATCCTTCTTGAAAATGTGCAACTAGCGTTAACATTTGATGAGGTGAAAGAAGCAGAATTACTCGTATCTTTTGCCCAAGAGCGGATTCAAGAAGCCGAGGCCCTGATTGCGAACGGTGAAGAAGAATTAGCGAAAGAAGTGCTAGAAAAAGCGATTGAGCAACAAGAACAAGCCCTAGCGAAATATGAAGAGGCTGAGTCTGATTCTGAAGAGGAGACGGACGCTTCATCTGAAAATGAAACCGACACTACCAATGAAGAAGAGGCCGAGGAGCAACCACCTGCTTCCGACGATTCCATTCGCCAAGCGCTTGAAGAAAAATTCACTGCGAACATCTTAGCTTTAACGGCAGCTCTTGAAAAAGTTGAAAATCCTCGAGCAAAAGAAGCTCTTCAAAAGAATATTGAAAAGGCTCAAAAGAAGTTAGAGAAGAAAATCAATAAAAAATTGGCTAAGCTCCAAGAAAAAGAATGGAAAGCCGATCAACAACGTGAGGAACTGTCAGAGAAACTAGCATCTGGCGAGATGACTCAAGAAGAATATGACAAAAAACTAGCTGAAATGAACGAAGAGTTAGTTGAAGAGCAAGAAGAACTGCGGAAGGAATTCGAAAAAGAATCAGATAAAGTTGTAGGAAAAGTCCTCGAAAAGGCAAATAGCAAACATAAAGGCAATAAAGAGAACGAACAAAATCAAGAAAAAGTTAATGAAAACGAGGACAAAGAATCTGTTCGTCAAGTAGCTGTAAACATGAACGCAGAATCAAGTCAAAAAGCAGTAGAAAAACAACGTGAGGCGAAACACAAAGATAAACAACGTGAAGAAGAAAAACGCCGTGAGCACAGAAACAAAGACCGTGAAGAAGCGAAAGAACAGAATAAAAGATTAGAGAAAAATGAAGCACATAAAGAAGAAAATGACAAAGCAGAACCAAAAAAAGTCGATAAACATACAGAACAGAAAGAAAACGTAGACCACCATAAACAAAAAGAATCCGACAAAAAAGATCATAAGGAAAAACATGAAGAACGAAAGAATGAGAACAGAGGGAAAGACAAAAAAGAGGACGATGATGACCAAGATTAATATATAAGAGATCAAGAGAAAAAAGAACTACCGAATCACTTAAATATATTTAGAGAAAAAATAAAAAATATAAGATAAAAAACGCTTGGATATTCATTTAACGGGTTCGAGTTAGAGTACAAAAATCTAATTAGGATAACGGTTCCCGGTTCGTTAGGTAAATGTTACTTCTTTCGCAAAAAAAAGGCATTGTTTTTTAACAATGCCTTTTTACTTATGTTGAACTAATGCACTCGTAAAACAAGAAATGAACAATAAGTGAGTTACTCTAATAATTTGTACTAGTAATTTTTAAGTCTTCCATCAACCAGGAAAAAAAGGATGGAACTGATTATAGCGTATACAATTGGTAATTTTGTATACGGATTACCCATCTCACTCTTTTCCGAATACATAACAAAAAGTATGGAAGGACGGCAAGACCTATTGTTAGAAAAAAAAGATGTATATAAAGCAGCTAAGGCATTTCGCTTAAACAATTCATCACCTTCTCTGTGTTCGTTATTTATAATTTCGTTCTAAAAAATAATATTGACATTTAAATAAAAATACAATAATGGTTTGGTAGCACTCCAAGCATAATTTTACGAATATTTTAAAATATAACAATTCCAATTATAATAAATAACAGAATTTATCTGAAGGAGATCATCATGAGAGCAATTAAGCTTCATACGAAAATGGCGTTGTTTATTTGTTTGCTCTTGTTAATAGTGTTAGGGATCTTAGGATCTTATTTTACCCATATGATCTCTGAAACGTTGGAAGAACAAACAGGGAAAAGGGCGTTACATGTTGCGACAACGGTTGCTGAGATGCCAGCGATTCGCGAGGCATTTAGTTTAGAGAATCCATCTTCTGTGATTCAACCGATTGCTGAAGATGTGCGCATCAAAACCGGAGCCGAATTTGTCGTTGTCGGAAATAAAGATAGTATTCGCTATTCCCATCCGATTCCTGAGCGGATTGGGAAAAAGATGGTTGGTGGGGATAACGATCGTGCGCTAATAAAAGGCGAGTCGTACGTATCCAAAGCGGTCGGTTCTCTTGGTCCATCTTTACGAGGGAAAGCGCCGATTTTTGACGAAAAAGGAGAAGTCATTGGCATTGTGTCGGTTGGCTTTCTTTTAGAAGACATTGAAACGATCGAAAAGCACTATCAATTCAAAGTGATGTTTCTTGTTGTTTTCGTCCTCACAATTGGAGCAATCGGTTCTTTTTACATTTCCAAAGGGTTTAAAAAGGCGATTTTTGGACTGGAACCTCATGAGATTGCGAGTCTATTTGTTGAAAAACACGCCATTTTAGAATCTGTTCGTGAAGGGATTATTGCCATTAATAACAGCGGGAACATTACGATGGTTAACCAACAAGCTTATGACATTCTCGGGATGGACCGGAAGAAAAATTGGATTGGTCAATCGATTCATGAAGTAATACCAAACTCACGTATGGTAGAAGTGCTCCAAACGAAAGAAAGTCATTTTGACGAAGAACTCAAGATTGGAAACAACGAACTCATTGTCAATCGGGTACCCATTTTTAATGGCGATGACATCATAGGAGTCGTATCTAGTTTTCGGAAAAAAACAGAAATTGACCAACTGACGAAAGAATTAACCCAAGTTCACCGATTCGCTGAAGCATTACGCTCTCAAACGCATGAATATTCGAATAAACTAAACACCATCTCAGGACTCATACAACTTGGTTCTTATCAAGAAGCGCTCGATTTTATACATAAAGAAACTGTAGAATATCAAACGATCATTCAACAGTTAATGCGAACGGTTCCAGATACGATGATTGCCGCTATTATTCTAGGAAAATATAACCGGGCCCACGAGTTAAAAATCGACTTGCAGATAGATGAAGAGAGCAGTATGAAAGACATCCCACCCCATATCCATCGCGAGAAGCTTGTCACCATCATTGGAAACTTACTTGATAACGCCTTTGACGCCGTGTTAGCCGCAAATAAAAAAGAAAAAACGGTTCATTTATTTATGACGGATATCGGGGACGATTTGATTTTTGAAGTCGAGGACTCCGGGAACGGCATACCGGAAGAGTTGATCGATCAAATTTTTCAAAAAGGTGTGAGCACGAAAAAAGGGGAAGGAAGAGGTATGGGGCTATATTTAGCCAACCAAGCCGCTCACTATTTAAATGGGTACATTACGGTTGAGAACAGTCCTCAAGGAGGGGCCGTTTTTACCGTCGTCATTCCGAAAAGGGGGAAAGAGCATGAGTAACGTCCAAGTACTCATTGTGGAAGATGATATGAAAATATCAGAAATTAATCGTCGCTTTACGGAAAAAGTAGAAGGATTTGAAGTATGCGGAGTGGCGTCGTCGATTGATGAAGCGAAAGAGGTCATCGCTATTCTTGAGCCAGACCTCTTGTTACTTGATGTGTATTTTCCCGATGGGGACGGAATCGATTTTTTATGGTATATTCGACAACATTACCGAGACGTTGATGTGATTTTAATTACGGCAGCGAAGGAAGTGGATCGAGTAGAAGCAGCGATTCGCGGCGGAGTGTTTGACTTTTTAATTAAACCGATTATTTTTAAACGACTCCAGCAAACATTAGAAAAATACCGTGAATATCGAAATAATCTCCAAACAATGAAAGAAGTCAACCAACATCAAGTCGATCGCTTATTGCATCGTATGAAGGAAGAAGAAGTGAACGAATCGGTCGTTCCTAAAGGGATTGATCCATTAACGTTAAAAAAAGTACAACAGCATCTATTACGGTTTTCCGATGGAGTTACTGCGGAAGAATTAGGTCAATACGTGGGTGTGAGTCGAACCACCGCTCGCCGTTATTTAGAATATCTCGTCTCGACAGGAGCGGTACGTGCCGACCTCACGTATGGTAGTGTCGGCAGACCTGAACGAAGATATATTTCCTTACAATTTAAGGGATCATAAGTTCGAGAAGTGGAGCGTGCTGCTGCGCACCATAGGTATCTCGTTCTCCAGGCGCTCCTGAGGAAATGGTTCGTTTGATTGTAAATTTAATCGCATAGGCTTGGTCAAAATAGACAAGTTCGACAATGTCCTCTAGATGGATTTGATAGAGGTTCGCAATCGTTTCTTTCGTAATTACATTGGACGTTTTTACTCGTTCGTAGGAGGGCTGGTCTGGAAAAATCATATCAAATGTTATTTCAAACGGTCCGGCATTTTTACTACGAACAACTTGAGCGAGGTCTTTTAAAGGTTGTTTACTCATGACTTTCTCCTTCCCAAGGTGATACGTTTAATCGTAAAAAGTTCGAGAGGGTCATCGACAGCAACTGTATGATAAATCGAGAACTCAAACACTTGCCCTGCTGAAAATTCTGGAGGTGCAAAAGGAAGTGCTAAATTTCCGGCGGTAGATACTCTTCCTTCATAATCGATATGCATCAACACGGACCGGGCGTAGGCACAAATACTATCTGCTAATTCTTGCGTTGGTGCCACGACTTCGATCACGATTCCGACCTCCAGTGGCTCAGATGATGTTTTCTCCCAAGGGCCCATCACCCCATTGAGTCCATAATATTTAAAATAAAGTTTCGCTTCGCTGGACTCAATTTCAGGAAAATAGTCGGCGACATCCATTTTCACTTTTTCAATAATGGTTTCCAGTTGATGGATGAAGAAAGGATCGCGAACGCCTGCAACGAGTACTGTTCGATAACCTGAAGGTCGAACCCCCTCTAATTTAATCTCGTATTGGGACGAAGGAATAAATTGACTACCTGTGACACGAACGGTTCGCTCATCTTCTTGCGAAAATTTGCACTGTGATAAATCAAGGATACCCCCTGGACCTGGTAGAAGGTAGGGATGAGATTTTTCATACAACGTATGTGCAGCTACGGATTGGATGGTACATTTTCGGCTCGGATGTAACGGACGAACTAAAAAGTGGTCATCGCGGATCATACCAATCATGCCGTCTTTAGCCGTCCCTGGTGTGGCAGCGATTGCCCCGCACTCCAAAATTTTTCCCATATGCCAGCTGAGACCAGGGTCCATTCTATAGAAAAGGGGAAGAGCAGCCGTCATCACCGGGTCATACGTTCGGCCACCTACGATGATGTCGACTCCTTCTTTTAAGGCCTCTAAATACGGTTCTACGCCCATTTGTCCTACTAGGGCGGTTGTATCTTGAATCGCCTGTTCGGTTAAAAGAGGAGCGGAACCGACCGACGTGACTTTTCCTTGTTCCCATTTGGTCATTAACCATTCCTTGGACACATCTGCGTAAATGGCTGCAATCGTTAGCTCTATATTTTCTTCTTCAGCAATTTCTTTTAATATATCCACCGTCCATTGAACACGAAGGTTGGCGCCTGAACCTCCAGCTGATCCGATGAGAAGGGGGATGTTGTGCTTTTTTGCAGCTATCACAAGAGGCTTTAAGTCTTTTTTCGTAGCATAACGACTTACACCTCCTACCCCCATCCCCAACCGGTGCGGGCCACCATCTGTTGAGCCCGCATCCACACTAATTGCATGGGGATGTTGTGCTAGTCCGTATTCTAAAGATTCGATCGGATAGCCGTATCCAAGCATTCCTTGAGGGGAGAGAATTCGAATTTCTTTCATTTTACATCTCCTTCTCTCGGCCTTGGTTATGAATTTCTGTTCGTTTGCTTAACCGTTGACGAATCAACGGGATGACTAGCGATAGGAAAGAAAGAATTAACAAGATAATTGTAATTTTACTTTCAAAAAAGATCGTGTAACGTCCGTTAGAGATGGTAAGGGCTTGACGAAACGCTTGTTCCATCATGCCGCCTAAAATGAACGCCAAAATAAACGGTGGTGCTGGAAACGAGAAAATTCTCATCAAATACCCTAACACGCCAAAAGCGACTAGCAAGTATAAGTCAAACGTGTTAAAACTTACGGCGTACACACCGATTAAACAGAACACAATGATGAGCGAAATAAGCATCGGTTTTGGAATGTATAAAATACGAGAGATATAAGGAATGAGCGGTAAATTTAAAATTAATAAAAAGATATTTCCGATATACATACTGGCAATGACTCCCCAAAACACATCCGGGTGGTCTTGTAACATCAATGGACCTGGTTGCACGCCCACAACTAATAAGGCACCTAGTAAAACGGCTGTCGTTCCTGACCCTGGAATACCGAGAGTTAATAATGGAACAAAAGCACCGCTCGTGGCGGCATTATTGGATGCTTCAGGTGCTGCTAGTCCTTTTAAATTTCCTTTTCCGAAAGTAGAGGAATCTTTAGCTAATCGTTTTTCAGTTAGATAAGACATAAAAGATGCAATGGTTGCACCCGCACCAGGGAGGACGCCAAGTATAAAGCCGAGAACCGAGTGCCGTGCGATCGGACCAGAAATTTCTTTTGCTTCTTTTTTCGAAATTTTTAACTCACCCACATTGGAATCTTTTCCAAAGTTGTGTTGCTTTCGCGTCAGAATTAACGAACAAACTTCCGCTAACGCAAACAAACCGAGGGCAATGATGAGAAAATCGATGCCTTCAAGTAAATTCGGAGTTCCAAACGTAAAGCGCTGCGTTCCTGTTTGCTGATCCATTCCGATTGTAGCCACGATTAATCCGAGAGTCGCTGAAATCAGCGCTTTGATGGTTGAACCTTCCGACAAACTAGCAATGGCCGTTAGTCCAAGAAGCATGAGAGCAAAATATTCAGTTGGTCCAAATGTAATCGCGAAATCGGCCATTACTGGGGCGACAAGCATTAAGGCAACGACGCTGATCGTACCACCGCAAAAGGAGGCAATCGCAGCAATCGCCAATGCTTTTCCCGCTTTTCCTTGCTTCGCTAACGGGTATCCGTCAAAAGCGGTAGCGACTGTCCCCGAAATACCTGGAGCATTTAATAGAATAGAAGAAGTCGATCCACCAAACACCGCACCGTAATACACACCAGCCATTAAAATTAACGCCGAAGCTGGTTCCATTCCATAGCTAAGCGGAATCATGATGGCAATCGCACTGATTGGGCCAAGACCAGGCAGCATACCAATGATGGTACCGACAAAAACACCAATAAAAGCAAATAAAATATTTTGAAAGGTTAATGCGACTTTAAAACCATAGAGAATGCTATCTAAGTAGTCCATAGGCTTCCTCCTTTAGAATGGCAAGATGCCTTGCGGTAAATAAATGCTGAGTAAGTAATTAAAAGAAAAGTAGACGGTGAATGTAAACAAAACCGCTACGAGACTATTCACTTTCCAGTTTTGATAACCTAAAAGTCTTGTAGTCACGAGCAAAAAGGCGATGGTCGTTAACACAAACCCTACCCATTCTAATAGCCAAATATAAAGTAAAATCATCCCTAATATGGTCAAAAGAATAGTGAGTTCTTCTTTCTTTAAGTTTCTCTTTTCTTTTTCTGCTTCGGTTTCTGGTTTATTTTCAATAAATAATGCAATGGATAACACAATTAATAAAAAGCCTAAGCCTTTCGGAAGGACGTCTGAATCCACAATCGCATAAGGGAATTCTGGTAATTGGTAACTCAAATACAAATAGAATACCGCGAACAGAAGTAAAATCACTGATATCTTCCGGTTCGTTGAATGAAGGAACACGATCAACACCTTCTTTCTTTTAAAAATAGGAGAATGGAGGATAGATGAACCATCCTCCTTTGTATAAATGTAGTATACGGTTATTTAGCTAAACCGATTTCTTCCATGAGCTCTTTCATAATGGCGTATTCTTTATCCAGATGTTCTTTAAACTCTTCACTAGACATAAAGTTGTCTTTCCAACCGAAGTTGTCACGCTGCTCTTTCCACGTATCTGTTTCCATCATCTGTTTAATTGCAGTTTCGTAATATTTTACCGCTGCAGGGTCCATATTAGGTGGCCCCATAAAGCCGCGCCATACGATAAATTCATCGTCAATGCCTTGTTCTTTGAGGGTTGGGAATTCGGATATCGTTTCACCTTCGAGACGTTCCGGTGCCGTAATCGCTAAAACTTTCACTTTTCCTGCTCGAGCTTGTTCGGTCGCTTCGGCTAAACCGGTAGAGTATACATCGACCTTTCCGCCAAGCAGCATGCTCATTCCGTTTCCATCTTGGGCAGACACATATTTTAATTGTTTAACGTCAACTCCTGCTGCTTTCACGGCTTTTACAAATTGCAAATGATCCATACTTCCTGGAGCCGAATCTCCAACAATGGATACGGATTTCGGATCTTTCTTTAACGCTTCGACTAAATCATTCATGTTATCAAATGGTGAATCTGCACTTACGATAAAGGCTGCATAATCGGCAATGACTCCCGCAATTGGAGTAAAATCGTTATGACCTAAGTCCGATTGACCATTGAGTGGAACGAATAAAATAGGTGGTGACGTTACAAATAGGGTATGATTGTCTCCTTTTTTACCATGGACATATGCCCAACCGACAGCACCTCCACCGCCTGGTTTATTCACAACCGCCATCCGTTGATCAATGATTTTTTCCTCTTGCAGAACTTTAGCTACCGTGCGTGCTGTCGTGTCCCAACCACCGCCAGGACCCGCAGGAGCAATCACTTCAATTGGTTTTTGTGGTTTAAAATCCCCATTGTTCCCGTTATTTGATGCGGTCTCACTATTTCCGCTACAAGCTGCTAGCATCATAACCATGAAAGCAGCCATTAAACATGCCAACCGTTTCATGAAAAAACCCCCTTTGCTTATTGGAATCGTTTTCATCATAACCTTTTATCAAGTTCGTTGTGAATATTCCGAAAAATAACCGCATTTTGTATGTATTGGGCATTTTGTTCATAAAGTTCATAGGGGAATTTTGAAAGAATTAGAAAACGGTTGACTTGGGAAAATTGTAGTTTCAGGCTACCCAAACAAAAAAGCCGCCTTTTAAAGACGGCTTACAAACTCCCTTTTCGTACGATATCAATCATCATCTCCGCATTCGGGTAGTTCACTTCTTGATATTTTTCAACGACTTTTTCAATGTCCACGTTTACTCGTTCAATGGAGGTCCGGATATTCCCCTTTTCTATTTCCACCATCGCATACGAAGCTTTCGGCATTCCGTCAAACGGCAAACCGACGCTGCCTAAATTCATCACAATCTTTCCATTAATATAGCGAATGTACGGCTTATGTATATGAGCATACACGTAAATATCGGGATCTTTTTTGGACATGATTTTTTCTTGGATTACGTTATCATCCATGTGCGGTAAGACCACATCAAACAAACTATCCGGTGTCGCATGGAACGCATGGATCGTCACGTTTTCTACATGAATCGTCTTTTCTGTTGGTAACTGTTTTAAGTATTCTAAGTCTTCCGTATCTAGCTGCGAAACCGTCCAGTCCCGCTCGCGGTTCATCAATTCCAACGCGTGATTTGGCACTTCTCCTTTTTTTACACCACGCACGACCCACTCATCGGCATTTCCTTTAATAACCTCCGCATCCAACGAACGAATCACTTCAAGCGCTCTTTTCGGCTCCGGCCCTCGGTAACATAGGTCGCCAAGTACATAGATCTGGTCGACTTTCTTTTGTTGAAGCTCTGCCATCACCGCATCCAGCGCGATCGCATTGCCGTGAATATCTGAAATAAAGGCGATTTTCATAAAGGAACCTCCTTTGAGACAAAGTTTTTACCTATCGTACATATAAATTTGGTTAAAAGACGAAAAAAGGCGTGATCAGATGAGTAACCCCCATGCTTTACGAAACATCCTTTTTTTAGTAGTTGCAGGACTTCTCGGTATAGCGGGATATTTTATATTTACTTCTAAACCTGACCCTACCTCCATTGTACGCCAATTTTACGCATATGAGCAAAAAGGGGATTTTGGCAGCGCATGGGAGCTGTTTCATTCCACGATGAAAGAACGCTTTGTAAAAAATAGCTACGTGACAGAGCGTTCTCATATTTACATGAGTCATTTCGGTGTGACCACCTTTGATTTCACCCTTTCCGACGAAGCTGAAAAACGATCTAAAATGAGCGAAGACGGCCCAGCGTTCAAGGAAGCGTACCAAGTTACGGTACAACAAACTTTTCATAGTAAATTCGGGACCTTCACAATTCAGCAAGACGTGTATGTAGTAAAGGAAAAAGGCCAGTGGAAAATTGTTTGGAAATTTGACAGATAAGATAAAGGACAGCTGCTATGACGTTGTGGAAACTGAAAGTAAAGTAGCGTGAACGTTAAGAAAAATAGCAGGAATTGAAAGAAAAGTAGTGTGAACTTCAAGTAAAAGTGCCGGAACTTCAAGAAAGTAGTAACGAACTTTAAGTAAATTTTAACGAACTGAAAGTAAAATTACCTGAACTTCAAGAAATGTAGAGTGAACGTAAAGAAAAGTAGTGCGAACTAAAAGTAAAGTAGAGTGAACGTAAAGTAAAGTAGTTCGAACTTCAAGAAAAATAGTGCGAACTGAAAGTAATATTGCCGGAACTGCAAGTAAAGTTATAGGACCTTCAAACAAAATTCAAAACAAATTGGGACAATTGCAAAAAAGCGGTCGAATAACTAAATCAAATCTTACAGTTGGCCATTTAGCTATTATATTTTCAAAAAATTAAAGGAATTCAAACAAATTATGTAGTATATATTTATTAACGGTAATAAAAAGGAATTTTTCCTTAAAAGATGTTTAGTATGAAAAACAAAATCGTATTCGTGGCATCCCGTAAATTTAGAAAGGTTGAGAATCATATGGTTATCAGTATGAAAGGAAAATCAAAAAAAATTATTCATCAAATGATTAATATTAGAAGAGACCTTCACGAAAACCCAGAGTTGAGCGGAGAGGAATACGAAACTTCTAAGAAAATTCAACAAGTGTTAACGAAGTACGGTATTCCATTTGAAGCGGGTTTTGCTAAGACAGGAGTATTGGGAATTATAAAAGGTGCTAAGCCCGGAAAGACCGTTGCTTTACGGGCAGATATTGATGCCCTTCCCATTACAGAACAGACGAATTTGCCATTCTCTTCAAAAGTGAACGGGAAGATGCATGCCTGTGGTCATGATGCGCACACGGCTATGTTATTAGGAGCAGGTATTTTACTTAATGAAGTGAAAGATAGTCTCCAAGGTACTATTTTACTAGTCTTTCAACCTGCTGAAGAAAATGCGCCAAGTGGAGGAGCAGCAAAGATGATGGAGGATGGTGTATTTAGTACTTATACGCCAGACGTCATTATTGGTCAGCATGTGTGGCCTGATCTTCCCGTTGGTACCATTGGTGTAAAACCAGGACCAATAATGGCCAATTCTGATCGTTTCAAAGTTGTGATTAAAGGGGAGGGCGGCCATGCGAGTATGCCTCACCAAGCGATTGATGCTGTTATTGTTGCTAATCAAGTCATTACATCCTTACAAACGATTGTTAGTCGGAATGTCGATCCAGTTGATTCCGCTGTTATTACCATCGGAAAAATTGAGGGTGGCTATCGGTACAATGTGATTGCTGATATGGTCACATTAGAAGGAACGGTTCGTACTTTTACAAACGAAACAAAGCAACTAATCAAAGAAAAATTTTATCAGGTTGTTACAGGTATCGTTCAATCGATGGGGGCTAAAGTAGAGATTCAATACATGGACGGTTATCCAGCTACGGTAAATACGCCTATATGGGCTGATCAAATAAAAGAAACGGCAACCAATTTATTTGGTAAAAATAGTACTCCTCACGTTGAACCTTGTATGGGTGGAGAAGATTTTGGGCGCTTTTTACAAAAGTATCCAGGTGTCTTTTATTGGCTTGGTACATCTATTGGAGAAGGACAAAAGCCGTTACACGATCCACAATTTATGGTAAATGAAGATGCTTTACCTTATGGTATTGAGTTAATGGCCCAAGCAGCGATCGATATTTTGAAAAAATTAAATGATAAAAAGGAGAGTGTCGTCCATGAGTGAAAGCTATGAATCTTTTATCCAATCTATTACACCCTATTTAATCAAAAAACGGCGTGAGCTTCATGAACACCCTGAAGTAGGCTGGACGGAATATGTAACTACATATAAGCTGGCAAAAGAATTAGAAGCAATGGGATACAAGCTTACGGTTGGAAAAGATATGATGGTAAGCTCGGCCCGGTTAGGAGTTCCTTCTGAGCAAGAACTTTTAAAAAATGAAGAACGTGCCAAGAAAATGGGAGTTCCAATGGACTTTCTTGAAAAAATGAAGGGAGGACACACTGGTGTCATCGCCCAATTTCTAACCGGACGTCCGGGAAAGCATGTGGCAATGAGGTTTGATATTGATGCGTTACCAATACAAGAGTCTCGTGACCTAGAACATCGACCAACTCAATATCATTTTTCTTCAAAAAGGGACGGCGTTATGCATGCGTGTGGGCATGATGGACATGCAGCGATTGGGTTAGGAGTTGCTCGCTTTCTTCAACATTTCAAAGATGGACTTACGGGTCAATTTACACTTATTTTTCAACCTGCAGAAGAAGGTGGAAGAGGGGCAAAGCCAATTGTCGAGCGTGGGTGGCTTGATCATGTAGATTATTTTCTTAGTGGACATATTGGCGTTCATTCGCTTCCAGTAGGTACCGTTGCTGCAACTACCAACAAATTTTTAGCGAGTTCAAAATATAACATTATTTTAAAAGGAAAGTCAGCACATGCTGGTCTTGAACCAAACGCAGGAAAAAATGCCCTGTTAGCGGCAGCTGCTGCAAGTCTTCATTTAAGCGGGATTCCTCGCCATGCTGATGGGGCTACTAGAATAAATATCGGTAAATTAGAAGCAGGTAGCGGCAGAAATATCGTACCAGATTATGCTCGTATGGAAATTGAAACACGTGGTGAAACAACTGCACTTAACGAATATATGACAGAAGAAGCGTTGCGAATCATTAAGGCAAGTGCTGCTTTATATGATGTTCAAGTGGAGATCGAGTTTGTTGGTACAGCACTCAATGCTACTTGTGATGAGGTGTTTATACCGATTGTTGAAAAAATAAGCCAACAAAGCTCGTTGATTGAAAAGGTGTTCCCCGTCTTACCAATTGGAGCTTCTGAGGATGTGACATATATGATGAATCATGTCCAAAAACATGGTGGAAAGGCTACTTTTATGATTTTTGCAAGTCCATTACGTGCAGGACACCACCATCCTCAATTTGACTATGATGAAATGGTGATTCCTACAGCTGTTGAAACCTTATCACGAACAGTCCTAGAGATGATTAAAAAGGAGGGAACTGTTCATGCTTAAATGGCTTGAAGACCATTTACTTCAATTGAATTTAGTGGATAAGATGAATCAACCAGAGGGCTTTACAAGACTTGGCTATTCAAACGAAGAAAATCAATCGATAGCTGCTTTTGAAAAAATCGCCAAAGAATTAGGGCTAGAAATTAAAAGGGACCAAGCAGGAAATGTGATTGCCCGCTGGATAGGCGCGTCAGAAGATTTACCAGCAGTAGCAGTAGGGTCCCATCTGGATACAGTGGTGTCGGGTGGGGGATATGACGGAACTGCAGGTGTCCTTTGTGCCCTTGGTGCTGTTAAGCAATTAAAAGACGAAGGATACCAGCCAACTCATCCGATTGAGGTGATTGTGTTTCGCTCCGAAGAATCTGCTAGATTTGGTATTTCTACAATAGGCAGTAAAGCAATGGCCGGATTGTTAGATTTACAAATTGGGAGTGTAAAAGATTCCTCAGGTATTTCGATTCGAGAAGCCGTGGCAACCCTTGGATTTAATTGGGATGAGTTTTCGAAAGCTGAACGGAAAAAGGAAGAGTTGAAATGCTTTTTAGAGTTACATATCGAACAAGGAACCGTTCTTGAAGAAAATCAAAAAGATTATGGAATTGTTGATGGAGTGGCATGTCCGATCCGTCTTAAAGTCAAAGTATTTGGTCTTGCGGGACATACGGGTACTTCCCCAATGAACGGACGTCGAGATGCGTTAGTAGCAGTTGCACCTCTTATCTCCTATGTGTCCGAAACGGCAACCAAACTTAGCGAAGAAAACTCTACACCTGTTGTAGCGACAGTTAGTACAATGGAGGTAAAGCCGAATTCGATAAATGTGATTCCTGGGTATGTCGAGGTCGGAATCGATATTAGAAGTGTCGAAGATTCTCTAAAAAAAATCGTAGAGCAATCCATTCGAGAGAAATGTAATGAACTAGAGCGTTTGTATCATGTTTCTATCGAAATAGAAAAACTGGTTGATAATCCATCTGTCTTTTTAGATGAACGCATTCAACAACAGTTAAAAAAAGTTGTTAGCGAGATGGGTTACTCTTATTTAATGATGAATAGTGGAGCGGGGCATGACGTGATGAATATGGCAAAGAAATGGCCATCAGGACTTATTTTTATACCTTGTAAAGATGGGCTAAGTCATCATCCTGCTGAACATGCCTCCCTTGAAGATATGCGATTAGGTGTAAACATCATCGCTGGCTTTTTAAAAAAAGAAGCAGGTGGTTTAAATGAAAAAAGTACGAGTGGGAGTAGTAGGGCCTAAGGATTCTGTTACGCAAGTTTTAAAAGCAGGTGAACATTTTAAGGAGCTCGATTTAATTCCATTTATCTATGAACGAACAGAAGAAACAGAAGATATCATTGTACGGAATCATGACTGGGTAGATCAATGGTTTTTCTCAGGGCAAGCACCTTATTATTATGCTTTATCAAAGGGAGTTCTAACAGAGGATGAAGGTAGCTATGTCCCATTACATGGGTCTAGTTTGCTTAGCACACTTCTTGAAATGTTCGTGAAGGAAGGGAAAATTGTTCATCGTGTTAGTCTTGATACGATACAAGAAGATGAAATTGAAAAGGCTAAAAATGCGTTCTCGCTTCATGAACTAACCTTTTATACAATTTCGTATTCTGGCTATATGCCTGCTGAGGACATTATTCAATTTCATAAGAATTTATATGAAAACAACCAAATAGACGTTGCAATTACTTGTATCAGTTCGGTTTACCATGCACTAAAAAAATTAAGGATTCCTGTGTACCGTGTGATTCAATCAGAGCTCGCCGTTCAGAGGTCATTAGGCTTTATTAAAGAGCGAGGCCAAACAAGTTGGTATCGAAAATCCCAGCTTGTTATGATTGGCATTGAAATTATTTATCCTTCTCAAGCAAGTATGGGCCATCCATTTTCTTTTAAGCTGAAACATCAAGAACTTGAACTTAAGCGAGTATTGCTCGACTTCGTAGAAGAAATAAGTGGTTCCATCGTTCAAGTTGGCGATGGTTTGCATTATATATATACGACCAGAGGAGAACTAGAACGTTTTACAAAACAACGCTCTATTTATTCAATAGTAGACGAGATATTTGTGAATAGTAAATTACCTGTTCGGATTGGAATTGGCTATGGATTAACCGTTCTCGAAGCAGAAGAACATGTAAGAATGGCCATTGAACAAGTCAGAAAACAAGAGGATTCTGGTGTGGTTATTATTAATGAGGATAAAAAAGTTATTGAATTACTTGAGGACGAACAACATATTTCTTATATACAACGGAAACAAGGTAGTGAGTGGGAAAAGTTATTTAAAGACGCTGGTATCAGTTCGTCACTGGCAGCAAAAATTGAATCCCTTTCCCATCATTACGGGCAAACGGCTATCACATCACATGATCTGGCTCGTTGGTTAAAAAGTACCGAACGAAACGCAAGGCGGATATTAGCTGAAATGGAACGTATTGGCCTTGCCAAGGTAACTGGTGAAGAGTCAGTCGGTCGTGGACGTCCACGTAAAATCTACCAACTTATTTTTTAAAAGGTATTGGAATTTGTATTATAGCCAGAGAATTTAATCAAGGGCAAAAGAGCAAGTCTTTGATATTGTTAACCACAGATGTTCTTTTGCTCAAATTTTATTATCAATTTTATTCTAAAAATTCATAATATTAGAGGAATTTAAAAATAAACAACGAATACTAATTAATAACGGTATAAAAATGGAATAATTCCGTTAATAAACAATGAAAGGGAGAGTGAGTAAATTGCCGCAACCACAAATTGGGGGAGACGTTCCAAAACAATCAAAGGGGCTGGCTCGATTTTTAAATACGGTTGAACGAATTGGGAATAGGCTACCAGACCCATTTTTTATCTTCATTTATTTAGCCGTTTTTGTCATGCTGTTATCTTGGGTTGTAGGTAGTATGGGGATAACTGTTACGCACCCAGGGACAGGTGAAGAACTTCCAATTAAAAGTCTTATTTCTGGTGAAGGTCTTCAATATATTTTGTCTTCGATGTTAACGAACTTTACAGAATTTAAACCACTTGGTCTGGTATTGGCTATGATGCTCGGGATTGGGTTAGCTGAAAAAGTTGGGCTATTAGAAAGTGCCATTAAGAAATCTATTTTAAATGCACCAAAATCATTAATTACGTATTCGGTTGTTTTTATTGGGATTTTAGGAAACTTAGCCTCTGATGCTGCTTTCGTATTAATTCCTCCTCTTGCTGCTATGGTTTTCTATTCGGTTGGTCGACATCCGCTAGCGGGACTAGCTGCAGGTTTTGCAGGGGTAGGATCTGGATTTACAGCTAACATTTTTATCGCTGGTACCGATGCACTATTGTCAGGTATTTCAACAGAAGCTGCTAAAAGTATTGACCCTGATATGGTTGTTACACCAGTTGATAACTGGTATTTCATGATTACATCTGTTTTTATCCTTTCTATTGTTGGAGCACTGATTACGGAGAATTTAATTGAACCACGTCTTGAAAAGTATGAAGGAAAAGTTCAGAAAACACTTGAAGAGGAAAGCCCACTTGAAGGAAGAGGATTACGTAATA
Organism: Bacillus sp. (in: firmicutes); assembly: GCA_017656295.1. Taxonomy (NCBI): domain Bacteria; kingdom Bacillati; phylum Bacillota; class Bacilli; order Caryophanales; family Bacillaceae; genus Bacillus; species Bacillus sp. (in: firmicutes). The sequence goes on from JACDOC010000001.1 coordinate 267,483, forward strand.
GTTTAATAGCAGGTCTCGTATATATTGCTGTTATTGTAGTAGGGCTATTTTGGCCAAATTCACCTTTACGGAATGAAGAAGGTGGCATCATTCCATCACCATTTTTATCAGGTATCATTCCGATTACATTATTCTTCTTTATTACAGTAGGTGTAGCGTATGGTGTTACTACAAAGAAAATTACTAGTACAAGAGATATTCCGAAATATATGGGCGAAGCGATGAAGGATATGTCAGGTTATATTGTTTTAATTTTCGCAGCCGCTCAATTTATTGCTTATTTTAATTGGACGAACTTAGGAACTTGGGTTGCGGTAAATGGTGCTGAACTTTTAACGTCCATGAATCTAACGGGGCTACCTGTTGTCATTGGCTTTTCAGTGCTTACATCCATTTTAAATTTAATTATTTTTAGTGGATCTGCACAATGGGCTCTGGAGGCACCCATTTTTATCCCAATGATGATGTTATTAGACTATCATCCAGCATTTATCCAAGCCGCTTATCGTATTGCTGATTCCTCAACTAATATTATTACACCACTAAACCCGTATATCTTAATTGTTTTAGCATTTATGAAAGAATACGATAAAAAAGCAGGACTTGGAACTTTAATTTCACTAATGCTTCCATATAGCATCATTTTCTTTGTCATTTGGTTGATTTTATTAGTTGTCTTTGCTGTATTTGGGATTCCATTCGGACCTGGAATTGGAATGTACTTATAATTGAACGTAAGGATGGTGAAAAATTCACCGTCCAATTTTTTTGCTTAATAACGTACGTGTTTTGATTTCATGAACAAAATTGGTTCAAACTAGTAACAGGTATCAGAAGGCTCAAACTGTAAGAGTCGATCGAAGAAATCTTTCTCACAACCCGATATAATTAAAAATCTTTTATATATTTCAACAAATTTACCAAAAATTAATCCTTTTTTTACAAGAAAATACTATAATTGACATATAAACAATTTCGATTAGGGGGAGGATTTGGTTTGAAATTCCGTTTTCGAGGTTTGGTTTCTACTGTTGTAGCCGCAGTGATGTCGATTAGCTTGCTGACACCTGTTGGTCAAACGGTACAGGCAGATAGTGGTGATTTTGAGTTACGCGTGCTTCATCTTAACGATACGCATTCTCATCTCGATAATGTTGCACGTCGGGTGACAGCAATTAAAGAAGCGCGTGCAGAAGTCGAGAATTCGATTTTACTTGACGCAGGGGATGTATTTTCTGGAACGCTCTTTTTCAACCAATACGAGGGATTAGCTGATTTACAGTTTATGAACATGATCGGATATGACGCGATGGTTCCTGGAAACCATGAATTTGACAAAGGTCCAGAAGTGTTTGCGGAGTTTATTAAACAAGCCGAATTCCCGATTGTCAGTGCGAATATTGATTATAGCAATGAACCTGCATTAAACAGTTTATTTAAAGATGAAATCGGTAGCCCTGCTGAGGATGGAACGATTTATCCGGCGATTATTTTAGAAGTAGGCGGAGAAAAAATCGGTGTCTTCGGATTAACAACACCTGAAACGGCTTTTCTCGCTAACCCTGGGGAAAATGTTGTGTTTGAAAATGAAATTGAAAAAGCAAAAGAAGCCGTTGAACAGTTAGAACAACGTGGCATTAACAAAATTATTGCTTTGACGCATCTAGGATATCCATACGATGTAGAACTTGCTAAACAAGTAGAAGGTATTGACATTATTGTTGGTGGCCATAGTCATACACAGTTGGACGAACCTGTCGTTTTTAACGAAGATACGGAACCAACGATTGTTGTGCAAGCAAAAGAATATAGCGAATATTTAGGAAAACTAGACGTTGTGTTTAATAAAGACGGGGTACTGACTTCTTGGAACGAAGAACTCGTCCACATTGACGCGAAAGATGAAAACGGTCAATATCTCATTCCTTCAGATGAAGAAGCACAAAAACTATATGAAGAATTACTTGGCCCGATTGAAGAATTAAAAGCCGAAATCGTCGGTACTTCTGATGTCTTTTTAAATGGCGAACGTACTTTCGTTCGTCGGGGCGAAACAAACTTAGGGAACTTAATTACGGACGGCATGTTAGCAGCGGCGAAAAAAGCGATTCCAGAAACAACGCTTGCTTTACAAAATGGCGGCGGTATTCGTGCTTCGATTGATAAAGGCGAAATTTCCCTTGGTGAAGTACTAACAACGATGCCATTCGGTAACACATTGGTGACACTCGAATTAAGCGGTGCGGAAGTCATTGAAGCCCTTGAAAATGGTGTAAGTAAAGTTGAAGAAGTGGCAGGACGTTTCCTACAAGTATCAGGTATGAAATTTACGTTTGATTCAACGAAACCAGCTGGTGAACGAATTGTGGAAGTCTTTGTCGAAACTGAAAACGGCTATGAACCAATCGATAAAGACAACATGTATGTGTTAGCAACAAACGCCTATATTGCTAATGGCGGCGATGACTATCAAGTGTTCAAAAAGGCAAAAGACGAAGGTCGAATGACAGAATTATTCGTTCCAGATTACGAAGTGTTTAATGCTTATCTTGAAGAGATTGGTACGGTTAAAGCGACATTTGAAGGACGTATCTTACAATCAATCCATGATATGAAGTCAACAGACTTTGGTTTTGAAGCTGCACAAGAAATCGTGGCTCGCAATATTGTGCCATTAGAAGATGGAAAGTTTCTCCCACAAGCGAAAGTCACTCGTGCTGAAGCTGCCGCATGGCTTACCAATGCCTTAATGTTAAAAGTTCCTGAAAATGTAAATGTGTTTGCCGATGTCGATGAATCGCATCCATATGCAGAAGCTATTGCTGCAGTAAAAGATGCTGGCATTTTCAACGGATATGCGGATGGCACCTTCCGTCCGGATCAAGTATTAACTCGCGAACAAATGGCGACTATTTTGGTTCGTGCCTTTAAACTACAGAAAAAAGACATGCCAGTGAAATTAAGCGACCTTGGACACGTATCTGCCTCTCACAAAGCCAATGTCGAAATTTTATTCCAAAACGGCATTACAAAGGGTTCCAACGGCAAATTTAATCCACACAAGCAAACAACACGTGTTCAATTTGCAGTATTCTTACAACGTGCACTGAACAAGTAATCAGTAAAAGACTGCCTTTGGTAGGCAGTCTTTTTAATTGAAAGAGGATTTTTCTTATATTTGTTGAAATATAGTAAGGGTCATAGAAAGGAGTGGTGATTTTTTGATTAAAAAACCTCGCAATGTTCCTCTCATTCTCCAAAAATATGAAGCTTTGCTACGCCGCCTTCCGAAAGACCATCCGAAGCGTGAGCTTATTGAACAGGAAGTATTGAAAAGACGAGCCGGACTGGAAGGAGAAAAATCGATTGACTATTATTTGAAAGGAGTCCCGAAAGAGCGGTATTACATTTTTCATAATCTCCGGTTACCAGTAGAGGATGAATATGCTCAATTTGATACGATTCTTTTATCCCATTCTTACATTCTAATCCTCGAAATTAAGAATATTAAAGGGACACTGTATTTCGACCAATCGTTTCACCAACTCATTCGTGTCAAAGATGAAAAAGAAGATGGGTTTCCCGACCCCATTTCACAAGTAAACCGGCAGCAAACACTGTTATCTTCATGGCTCCAATTACATCGTCTACCAGTTCCTCCAATCGAGTCGCTCATCGTTATTAGTGACCCCTCAACAATTATCAAAGCTTCCTCCTATCATAAAGAAATTTTCCAAAAGGTTGTCCGAGCATCTAACTTGTCTCAAAAGATCAAATCCTTTGAAGCAAAACATCAAGTCGAAAAATTAACAAGAAAAGAAATGAATAAAATGTCGAGGTTATTTCATAAGGAACATACACCACTAAATAGTGATATAGTATCCTATTTCAAACTTTCAAGAGAGGATATTTTGACTGGAGTCCACTGTCCAAGCTGCTCCACTTTGCCGATTCCAAAACATCCGAATCGGAATAAATGGAAATGTCCTAATTGTAAAAAAGAGCATCCTCACGCCCATATCTATTCGTTGAGGGACTACGCGCTTTTAATCAGCACCACTATTACTAACCGCGAATGTCGAGAATTTCTTCATATCCAATCACCGTGGACGACGGCTAGATTATTACGTTCAATGAACCTTCCATACACAGGGTCAAAAAGCCATCCAAAATATAATTTACCACTTGATGAATAGAAAACATTGAGGCGGTAATAAGTGGGGCGACGGTAAAACGAAGTACGCAAACTATAAAAAAGCAGGATAACAGCAACTTAGTGGCGGGAAGTGCAAGCCACGCGAGAGGAAGTGCAAGCCAAGTGTGAGGAAGTGCAAGCCGAACGAGTAGAAGTGCAAGCCGCGCGAGAGGAAGTGCAAGCCGCGCGAGAGGAAGTGCAAGCCGCGCGAGAGGAAGTGCAAGCCGCGCGAGAGGAAGTGCAAGCCAAACGAGAGGAAGTGCAAGCCGAACGAGTAGAAGTGCAAGCCGAACGAGTAGAAGTGCAAGCCAAACAGCGAAAAACTGAAAGCCCAGTGCTCCTAGCCTGCAAACCTGAGTGTATAGACGATAAAAATGGCTTAATAACTGGTGAAACCTACAAAAATCAGCAGGTGTCACTCCACTTTTGTTATCGGAATGTCCTCATTCCATAAAACCAGTCCATAAAACAACGGACCGATGAAAAAAACGAGCAGAGCCAAACAGGTCAGCATGCTCTTTTTCGAACAAATCGGCTTGTCTTGAAACGCACGCCATATGACACAAAGAAGCAACGGAACACTGATACCCGCAGTTGTTCCCACGATATTAGCAGCCGCGTCCATCCATTCGGCTGTCCGTATCGGTAACCATAATTGACGGTATTCTTCGAGTAACCCAATGATATTTAATCCAAACCAGACCGTTATGATTTTCTTTATACCATTTTGCCATGGGGGGATTAGGCAAACGAAAATCGATAACCCGAAAGCGGCGATTGCATATGCGATAAAATGTTGCCATTTATCCGTCCCGAATAATAAGATCCATTCCAATCTTCTCACCTCATTCACAGCATGACCAACGAGAGGTTAGGGTACCCCTCTTTCTGTTAATAAAGTATGTTTGGAGCCGATAATTGTCCGTAAAGTAGGAGAATGTGTCCGGAACATGTAGCCCATTTGTCTGGAAACCAATCACAGAAATACGAATAATCTGTCCGTAAAATTTCAAAAAGTGTCTGGAAATCTGTCCCCAACCATTCATAATAAAAAACCGGCTGACCGCCAACTCCATTCGAGCGGTTCAGCCGCATATCAAAAACAATCTATTATTCTATGAAATTTCCTCTTTCCAACGCGCTAACTGTGTCCTCATTATCGCTCTTCGTTTTTTAATCGCCGATTCCGACACACCCTCCTTTTCAGCAACTTCTTTTACACTTAGTCCGCAAACGAATTGCCAAGCTAACTCAAATTGCTTTTCGGACAACACCTCTTTCATTGAAAGCAACAGTTCTTTTTCCTGAATCGACACGTCTGCCGAGTCTATCATCAACCAAAATTCCGTATCAGGCAAAACATTTCGATCGTCATGGCGCTTCGATTTTTTCAGTTCCTCCAGTATTCGTCCCCAGACAAATGAGTACGCATAACTAAAAAACTTCCCCTTTGAAGGATCAAATCGCTCATACGCCTCCCATAGTCCAATCAACCCAATTTGAAAATACTCGTCCTTGTCCTTATAAATATGAAGCGATTGAATAATCCGGTGGATCATCGGCTCAAACTTCTTCACTACCGCCTCAAAGCTTTCCATTCGAACTCCTTCTGGAAAGCGCGCCTTCCAATGGATTCCCGGGTACCTTCACCATACCGGTTCCCCGCACAATTTTCGAATGGCGAAAAATTTCGAACATTGATAGAAAATAAAAATATCTATAAGAGAAAATAAAAAGTTTTATTAATTAGTGCTACGATTTTCCATTAATGACAGAAAATTGATGATTTTAAAAAAATGTATCTTAAAAATAAAAAAGGAACGCTGCCCCAAAACAACGTTCCTAACTACTTCACCTTTTATCTACTTTTTATATACCGGCAACACAATCTCTACTCGCGTCCACTGATTTTTTTGACTGTAGTAATGTACTGTGCCGCCCATGTCTTGGATGAGTTTACGTATGATTAATGTACCTAAGCCGGTTCCTTTTGATTTAGTTGTGTAATACGGTAGACCAATTTTCTTTACTTCTTCTTTGGTTAGTCCGATGCCGTTGTCTTCTATTATGATGGCTACTTTTTGGATTGGTAAGCTCATCGATTTAACGGTAATTTTACCATCGGTGGTTCCTTTATTTTCAATGGCTTCTATAGCGTTTTTCAAAATATTTAATAGCGCTTGCTTTAGAAATTTTTTCTCCACATGAACAAGATGTTCGTTGGATAAATCGAGGTCAATCGTGATATTTTTCATTTGAGCCGTTGGTTTGATGAGTTCGACCATGGCTTTTAACGTCGTTTCGACGACGAATGTCTCACGCCCATCTTTCCCTGGTTTGGATAATGATAAGTAATCTGAAATAATTTCATTTGTTCGATTTAATTCTTCTAATATTAAATCAGAATACTGTGGTAACAGATGATGTTGATTATTAGTAATTAAAAATTGAATAAATCCGCGAACCGTTGTTAATGGATTACGAATTTCGTGAGCAAAGGCGGCTGCCATATGACTGACCGTCTTTAAATGTTCTACATATAAGGTATCTTCAATTTGTTGATTGATTTCCATTAACTTTTCCATTGTAAAAATTAACCCAAACATCGTAGGAAAAAAGAGTGAAAAGTAAATAATATAGAAAGATGATGTTAAAAAGGGAACAAACAACTCTAAAGTAATTAATGAGAAAACAGTAAAACAAATAAAAATGACAAAAGATATAGGTGCCTTTTGACGAGCTTCTAGAAAAGGCTTTCGAAACCCGATTCCTAATAAATAAGCAATAATATTAATCACAACCCCAGGAACGACGAACTCTCCACCAATGATGATCCGCATGATTGTTACGATGAAAAAGCAAAATAAACCGACCCATTTTCCTCGGTATAGCGTTAACACTAATAGAATCACCATACGGAAATCAAAGTTCGTGTCCCCAAGCACTTCGATCGGGTAAAACATACATAACACCGCAGCTAAGGTTCCAACCAGTGCATAGATCACTTGTTCGTTAAACGGATATTGCTTTCTTTTTTTCAAAGGAAAGAAAAGATTCGTACTAACGAGAAAGGCAATGATAATCGTGTAGTTAACAATTAAAGGTTTAATGATATGAATAAACATCCTGTGATTCCCCTAAACACCGTCTTGCTGTCCAATAAAAATATGTCCTGATTCATCATAACATAAGAAAAGATACCTGTGTTAGTTTGAAAATATGATTAAAAGGTAGGGAGGAAAACGGATCATTTTTGTCGAATTTGTCGGTGTATTTTTGTTGTGAGTAAAAAGTTAATGGTTGTATCGGCAAATATAGGTCAAACTTGGTAGGAATCTTCCCCTATCGGTAAATAAAATCCGAATTCTGGCAAGTAAACTACAGTTTTTCGACAAAATCAAACGATCGTTTTTATACATATTGAAGCAAGGATATTTTCTTCTCCATCAAACGGAGGTGGCCACCATGATTTTTCCATTAGGCGATGGGGCTGTCATTGTTGAGTTAGGCGACCAGATGAATGAAAAAGTAAGCGAGCAAGCGATTAAGCTAGCACAAAAGCTCGAACAACAGCCGTTTCCAGGGTTTATTGAAGCAGTGCCTGCGTATACGACGGTAACGGTGTTTTACCGACCAGAGGTTTTCGACCGAGCGTTCGCTCAAGTCTCAAACTATATTCAAAAAGCCATGAAACAACTATCCGAGCAACATCCTATTCAAGGCCGGACGATTAAAATTCCTGTTTGTTACGGAGGAGCGTTCGGACCAGATTTAGATGAGGTCGCGCATTACCACGGCCTCCCACCGGAAGAGGTCATTGAACGGCACACAAATCATACATATACGGTTGCGTTTCTCGGGTTTTCTCCTGGGTTTCCGTTTTTACTTGGGCTAGATCCAGCTATCGCTACACCTCGTAAATCCACTCCGAGAACACGGGTTCCTGCTGGCTCTGTCGGTATTGCGGGGCAACAAACCGGCATTTATCCTGTTGAGTCTCCTGGTGGTTGGCAAATCATTGGGCGAACGCCTCTGTCTTTATTTTTTCCGGAAAAAGAACAGCCGACGCTCATTCGACCTGGCGACCGGATTATTTTTCACCCGATTTCAGAAAAAGAATTTAATGTAATTGTCAACGGATTTAAGGAGGACGACGAATGACGGTGACCATCACGAAAGCAGGGGTGTTGACGACAATCCAAGATAGCGGGAGATTTGGTTATCAAAAGCTCGGTGTCCCATGTGGCGGAGCAATGGACGATTATGCGATGCGCCTCGCGAACATTGCGGTCGGAAACGATGAAGAAGAAGCGGTTATTGAAATGACGATGATTGGGGCAAATTATAAATTCCAAGAACCGGCTGTCATTTGTCTCACCGGCGCGGACATGAATGCGACGTTACATGGAAAAAAACTCGAACTCGGTCGTCCCTACTATATCAAAGCCGGAAGCGAACTCCGCTTACAGGCAGCCCAAAACGGTTTTCGTACATACTTAGCGATTCAAGGGGGAATCCAAATCCCACCCGTACTCCAAAGTAAAAGCACGTATGTCAAAGCACAACTCGGCGGCCTAAACGGTCATCCGCTAAAACCAGGAGACGTTTTACCGATCAAACCACCAAAGCAGCTTCCACCGACCGATTGGAAGCTCAGTCCGCAATTATTTTCATATATAAACGACACCACGATTCGAGTGATCCCAGGCAAACAATATGAGTGGTTCACCAAAGAAATGATGCAACCGTTCACCCAACATCCCTATACGATTACTCCCCAGTCCGACCGCATGGGCTATCGGTTACAAGGAGAAACCCTCTCCATTCAAAAAACCAACTCGCTCATTACAGAAGGGACAGCATTCGGGACAATCCAAATCCCACCGGATGGACAACCAATAATTTTAATGGCCGACCGGCAACCAACTGGGGGCTATCCGAAAATCGGTAATGTGATCACCGTTGATTTGCCAAAGCTTGCGCAAAAACGGCCGGGAAAACAGGTTCGTTTTTCATTTGTTTCGATCGAAGAAGCCCAAGCGCTTCGGAAAAAACGGTACCACCATTTACAATCGTTGAAAAAAGTCGTTCAACAAGCCTATGAAACAACGTAAAGGAGGAAGAATCATGACTACGATTGATCTTAATTGTGACATGGGCGAAGGGTTTGGACGCTATTCATTTGGGGTAGATGAACAGATGATGCCCTACATCTCATCAGCCAATATTGCCTGCGGTTGTCATGCTGGCGATTTTTCAACAATGAACCAAACCGTCCAACTCGCTCTCAAACACAATGTCGCCATTGGGGCCCATCCTGGATTTCCGGATCGCCAAGGCTTCGGTCGACGAGAGATGATGATGTTGCCAACCGAAATCTATGAGCTGGTTCTTTACCAAATCGGCGCTCTCCAAGCCTTTGTGCAAGCCAACGGCGGAAAGCTCCATCACGTTAAGCCACACGGCGCACTGTATAACATGGCTGCCCAAAACTCAGAGATAGCGGAAGCGATTGCTAAAGCAGTATATCAAATCAGCCCGAACCTCATCCTTTACGGATTAGCAAACAGCGAATTAACGAAAGCCGGAGAGCGACTTGGCCTACCAGTCGCTCACGAAGTGTTCGCCGACCGTACGTACCAACCAAATGGAACGCTCACACCACGAACGGAACCGAACGCACTTATCACCAACGAACAACTCGTAATCGCTCAAGTCTTACACATCGTTCGACACGGCTTCGTTCGTGCCGTCGATGGGACCCTCGTTCCCATCCATGCGGACACGGTTTGTATTCATGGGGATGGGGAGAAGGCGGTTCTTTTTGCCGATAAACTCAATAAAGCGCTGGTAAAGAATGGGGTCACCGTACGAGCGTTAAATACGTAAAATAAAAAGCAGAAAAAAATCAGGGATTCTCCATTCCCTGACTTTACATTAGAAATACCGACTAAAACTGACAGAATACGATGAACACTATAATAAAAAAATGAGGCCATTTAGAGAAATTGTAAAATATAAGGAATACCTGCGCTTATTAAAACAATTAATGAAAAAATAGAAACATAGACGATCTTTTTTTTCATTTCCCGTTTACGGTGCATTTCTTCGGGAGTTAAAAACCGAGTCACATTCATTCCTCCTTGAAAACTAATAAGACACTTTTAATATCGTCAAAAAGGTATTATTTTAATAAGGTAATTGAATCATTTTTCAATGAATTTTTCGTCAACTTTTTGTTAGATAGTAGGACAAAAGTTTTGTAAAATTTACTTTTTTAGTAAAATCCAGTATATTCCATCATACAGACATGAGGTGTACGATCATGCAAAGTAATATGAGTGAGAAAGAAATTGATTTATTAGAACAAGTTTTAAAACAAGCATTTTTAAGAGGAAATCATCGGGATATGACCCCCGAAAAAATGATTGAATGGTTGAAAAGCGAATTGAAGCCGATGCTTGTTAAATAGCTTTATATAGTAATATCTTCCTCAAGGACCTCCAGTTCCCAGTTAGTATTGCGTAAATTTTCTGTATAATGGTACATGTAACGTCGACGACAGAAAGGATGGACATCTTGAGGAAGACAATTATAGCATTAACGACTTTTGCTATTGTTTCTACTAGTTTTGTAGGAAAAGCCTATGGTCAGACATATACCGTTCGATCGGGTGATACGTTATATAAAATTGCCAAAAACTACGGAACGACCGTTCAAGCGATAAAAGATGAGAATGGACTAACTAGTAATGTCATTTATGCGAATCAAAATTTGAATATTCCGTCAAGTACAAGAAAGACGTATACCGTGGTTTCAGGTGATTCGTTATATAAAATTGCGAACAAGTTTGGCGTCACCATCCAACAATTAAAAACTTGGAATCGATTAAACTCTGATCGAATTTATGTTGGCCAAACGTTAGTGGTCGCAAACAACAGTCTAACCAATACGTATCACGTGAAACCAGGGGATACATTAAGCGGTATCGGGAAGCGTTTTGGTGTTACGGTAGGACAATTGAAAGCATGGAACAACTTATCATCAGACGTTATTTATGCCGGCCAAACGTTAAAAGTAAGCGCTCCATCAACGAACAAATATGTCGTTCAGCCAGGGGATACACTTAGCCATATTGCGAAAAAATACAATGTGACTGTTCAACAGTTAAAAGCGTGGAACGGGTTAACTTCCGATCTAATTAAAGTAGGTCAAACGTTAACGGTGTCAAAGCCAAGTACCACTAGCCAAAGTGGATCTGTTCCAACACCAACCAAAAGCTTCTCTTCTCGTTTAGTAGAAGAAGCGAAAAAGCACGTTGGAACTCCTTATGCATGGGGCGGAACTTCTCCATCAGGTTTTGATTGCAGCGGATTTATTTATTATGTATTTAACCAAGCTGGAAAAAGCATTCAACGGTCAACGACAGAGGGATATTTTGCCCAATCTTATAAAATTAATCAACCGAACGTGGGAGACCTAGTCTTTTTTGCCAACACGTACAAAGAAGGCATTTCCCACATGGGAATTTATATTGGAAACAATCAATTTATTCATGCAAGTAGCTCAAATGGAGTTGCGATTACTAAACTTGATAACCCGTATTGGTCCAAATATTTTGTAGGCTATTATCGCTTTAAATAAAAATAGAGAAGTGAAGGCCATCGTGCCTCGCTTCTCTATTTTTTATTTAAATATTGATATGTACGTTCAACCATCGCCGCAAATTGCGCTCTTGTCATCGGTTCATATGGACGGAAGTAATCTTGTTTCGTAATAATTCCACGAGCGGCTAAGTTTTGTACAGCGATGTAAAATTCGTCTGATTCTTTTATATCTTGGAACGGATAAGGTTGATTTACGTCAATCAACGTGTCAGCAAGGTTTAATGCCCTAGCTAAAATTAACGCCATTTGACTTCGTAATAATGAACGATCGGGGTGAAAATATCCGTTTGAATACCCTTTTAATACATTTCGTTGGGAGGCGTGTAAAATCGAAAGCGTTGCTTCATCAAGCGCTACCGATAAGTCGACAAACGGACTTTCGTACGGCACCGTTCCATCCCACTGTAAGAGGCGGCTCATCATCATCGCTGCGTGGCGCCTTTTAATGGACGCATTCGGTCGAAACGTTCCGTCATTGTACCCGTTGATGAATCCGTGTGTATAGGCTCCTTTTATTTCTTGATAGGCCCAAAAGCTCGATGGGACGTCGGAAAACGTCTCTGTTGAAGGGGATAGATTTTGAACAAACGTTTGATTAGTATGAATCAAAGTTTGGTCCTCAACAACTACCGATAATACTCGAAAAATTGGGTTCGTGCCTTCAAATGAGATAGGAATGGAAAGCATGGTGTTATCGATTTTGAAGTCGATGTACGGTTCTCCGTTTAACGCAATATGTAACGACTCGCCCATTAGTGATGGTGAAACAGTAAGTAAATAGTTTCCTTTTTGCCCCATCTGTTGGTTATATAATGTTAACCATTCCAATTTGTTTGGAGTAATGGATTCAAACGGAGTTGTCATTTGAATGAAACCATGTCCCGTTTCTTTGTCAAACCCTCTGTTCCCAATATCCAAGGATCCGAGAAACAGTCGGGACCGCCATCGGACGATGTCTTCATCCGGATATTCATATTTAATGAGGGCAGCAAGGCCAGATACCATCGGCGTAGCCATGGATGTCCCGTTTAATCGTCTATATTCATTTTCTCCGTATGTACTTAAAATATCAGTAGCCGGCGCACTGATATCGACTTCCCAGCCGAAATTAGAAAAAGAAGCGCGTTTCAATGTAGTATCAACACCAGCAACTGTAATCACATATGGATAAGATGCAGGATAAAAAAGTTCCGTCGACTTTCCTAAGTTTCCAGCCGCTGCAACGACCATCACATTTTGCTGAAAGGCTTTCGCAATAGATTGCTCGAGCATGACGGTTTTCCCTTTTCCCGCTAAGCTTAAATTGATGACATCGACATTTAAGGATAGTGCGTCTTCTACGGCTTGACTGATTTCAAAGTCTCCACCTAATCCGTTCTTATCCAACGCTTTTAACGGAATGATATCGATTGGTGCCTGGCCGACGACACTTGTCATGCCAATTCCATTATTCGAACATGCTCCTAAAATCCCTGTGACATGGGTTCCGTGACCATTCGTGTCGTATGGATAGGTCATGCCTTCACGAAAATCTTTTCCGAGACTGAAAAGAATGTTGTCACAAAAATCGACGTGTTCGTTCGCTCCGGTATCAACAACGGCAACGGTGACGTGGTCCACGCCGATTAGCCTTTCAATCACAGGGTGTGTCTTCCAATGATCTTTTAACGTAATGGTGACGGTAAGTTTCGAATAGCGTTTTTTAGGAAGAAGGACATCAAGGGTAGGAAGACCTCCTTCATTTTGGGCAAGAAGCTGACCATTCTCGTCGTACACAGAAAGTTCCCAGTTATGTTCAACACGGGATAACGTAACAGACAGACGAGAAAGTTGTTCGTTTGGTATGTCAATCTCAAATTCGTTCGCAAAAAACGATTGCCCCGTATAAGAAAAAGATGTTTCGTCGTATGTAATCGTTTGCTCCCACAGCTTGTTTTCTTGTTGTGGATACTGTTTAAATACAGCATGGGATTGAATGGCGACTAATGCCCATTGTTGATTGTTTAGTGGGTCATTTGGAATAGAGGAAACTATGGATTTAATAAAGTTCGGTTCTATCTGGACAATGTTTGGATGTAAATGGTGCCATGCTTCAATGTCTTGATCGTTCGCCCATACTTTAAGCATATGTTTATGACGCTCTGTTTTTATGTTCGGATGCTGAATTTGAAACGTTTCCGCTGCTTCTTCTGAATCAAAATAAAAAATCCACTCTTGAGTGGAAGCGAATACTTCGTTGCTAGGATAAAAGAATAGGAAAATAATAGGGAATAAAAATCCAAAAGTCCAGCGTAACATAGATGTCCCTCGCTTTTTACAGTAGTTCCTGCTTCTATTATACTATCGACATTTTTTCATAATCATTTAGAGAATCTTCCTGGTAGTTGTTTTAAAATACTTGAATTATTGCTCATAAAAGAGGAATTTTTTTCACAAAGTAGGAGTTTTTCCCATGACCTTGAAGATTTTTCCCATAAATCGGGAGTTTTTTCTCATAAATGTAGAATTATTTCTCATAAAGGTGAGGTTTTGCTCATAAAAAGTAGAATTTTCTCATAAAAATGGAGCGGTAAAAATTCAAAAGCAGCCGATTTGCTCACAAAAGAGGATTTTTTCTCACAAAGTAGGAGTTTTTCCCATGACCTTGAAGATTTTTCCCATAAATCGGGAGTTTTTTCTCATAAATGTAGAATCATTTCTCATAAAGGTGAGGTTTTGCTCATAAAAAGTAGAATTTTCTCATAAAAAATGGAGCAGTTGAAATTCAAAAGCAGCCGATTTGCTCACAAAGAGGATTTTTTCTCACAAAGTAGGAGTTATTCCCATGACCTTGAAGATTTTTCCCATAAATCAGAAGTTTTTTCTCATAAAATAAGAATTATTTCTCATAAAGCAGAAGATATGCTCATAAAAAAAGAATTTTCCCTTAAAAATGGAGCACGTCTCAAAAGTTGGTTGTCGCCTTCGTCAAAATTGGCAACGGCTAAGTTTTTCTTATGCTTTCAAAAGGCTGCAATTTATGAAATTTACTCAATTTATATCAATTTGGAAATGGTAAATAGTTAATTATAGAAAAAAGGATCACCAAAGGAGGAACTCCGTTGATGATCCTTTTTATTCCTATGATTTGTACACCGGGATATCAAAGTACAAAATGTAATGATCAATTAAGTCGTAAAGCTTTTTAATATTAAATACTTGTTTTACTGCCCAACCGATATCCGTTGCGTATTGGTGTACGCCTGGATTCGCTGGGTTCCATCTCATTTTGTATAACGTATTTTGTTGATAATTTGGATTGTTAATATAAGACTTGGCAATAAATTCAGCCCCGCCGATAATGGCTGCTTCAGGAGTAAACCAACCGTTTTTATACGCGGTTTCTGCTCCACATTTTAGCGCGCATGAATCATACGCACCAATACCGTACATGTTGTAAACAACTTTCGGTTCGACCGGTTTACCATCGACGGAAGTGACTAACACGCCGTTTGCCAATGTCGATGTGCCGTTACCCGTTTCTAGTAAGGCATGGGAGATTAAATACATTTCGTTAATGCTATGCTTTAGGCTTGCTTCGACAAAGGCTTGACCTTTTCCGGATAAAATCCCTTTGTTAATTAACACTTTTTCGTTTAACTCGTCAGCGCTAATGCCTGCATTTTGGGACAACACAAGGAATTGGAAATATTCTGCACTGCCTTTGACATAATTGTATGGGTCTAAATAACGCTTTACATCTTCAGGTTTCGCATTTCGCCATGTTGTAAATTTGATTTGGAGCCAGTCCCCTTTTTGGGCTAAAACTTGAACCGTTTGACCTTGTTTAAGTTGGCCAACAATCCAATAGTTCGTTCCAGCTCCTTCACGAACGTTTAGCACAGAGGCTGTAACGACGCCTGTTGTTGGGAAAGATGTACCGTTTAGGTTTATATAATTTTTATGTACATAGGCAGGGTTGTTTCGATATAAATCCGTTTGTGGATTTTTCGTCATTTGGATATCGACCATTTGTTCTAAGGTTACATCATATTTTGTATACGTAATAATTGGACCGGCAATGACATGTCCTTTATAGACATATCCAATTCGATTGCCTAATGAGACTTTCCACCAAGATCCGCCATCTGCTAATACTGGGTAATAGGTATTGGTCAGTAATGTAGCAAATGGAACGAGTTTTCCGCCTGTATTGTCGTAGACTTTAACCTCTTCTTTTACAAGGAAACTAATGTCTTTATTTTGGAGATTTAATGTGTCTAAATTGGCAACTTTCGACGCACTTGATGGCTTCGTGGACTCTTTCCATACATAACCGTGACCATCCCCGAACTCGATTTGGTGCCAGTTGCCAATATCTCTCACACGTTCATACGTTTGTCCTTTTTCAAGTAGTGCGACTTTCTTTAAATATCCCGCGCTATTATCGTAGACATAAACGTTGTCTTCATACACTTCAAAATAACGATCAGTCGATTTGAATGGTCGTTTAATAGCTGAATCATGAAGATAACCTACTCGGCCCGCGATGTTTACGCGATACCAATTACCCATTTTTGAAATATAGGTAAGTGTAACACCTTTTGGAAGTGTGACAAATTTGACGAGCTTCCCTGTTGAATTGTCGTACACACCTGTTTCAACAATAGTAGTCAACAGCTCACTACCTGTCGAAGTTGTTTGAGTTGGGACTCTTGTTGTTGGTTCTGTATTGCCTTTGTAAACATACCCGATTTTGTTCCCGAAATAGACTTCTAACCAGTTTCCAGAAATTTTACGGAACGGATATGCTTCACCTTTTACAAGTTCGGCGACTTTGACGAGCTTGCCCGATGAATTATCGTAAATTCCTAATTGATCAATTAAAGGAGTAAAATAACGGTCACTACTCAAGTAGTTGAGCTGGACACTACCAGAATAAACATATCCTAACCGACCAGATACATTTACCTTGTACCAATTACCTGCAACTCCAACAATCGGATACGACACACCTGGTTGAATGGTTGCAAATTTAACAAGCGATCCTGTGGAGTTATCAAAAACGTTAACCGCTGTTGAGGAGACAAATGTTCGCTCCCCATTTGGTGCATTGTTTAAATTAGGGACTTCACTTTTTTCTGCAGGTACAGTAGAAGGTTCGTAGACGTATCCATATCCGTTACCAAATCGGATTTGATGCCAGTTACCAAGGTCTTTGATCCGCTCGTAAACCTGTCCTTCATATAATACTCCGACTGGAACGAGCTTCCCTGTACTATTGTCATATACAACGACATTTTCGACGTTTACGCGGAAGTATTTGTCGGTCGAAGCGAAGGTGACAGGTGCTGACTCAACTGTTACCGATTCATCGGTTACTTTTTCGGTCTCGTTCGTCTTATTTACCGAATCACTTGTGGTTTCTTCAGTTTCCGCTGTTGTCGCATCCGTCATTTCATTTGATTGATTATCCTGTGATTCTGTGGAAGTATTTTCAGTTGCTTCGACTTCTTCCTTCAAAATGAAACCGGTAATTCCTGCGAATTCTACTTCATAATATTGGTCGGTTTCTAAAAGAACGTTCACCATAATAGGTTGTGTGAATGATAGGATCGTTTCGTTATTTTCAGAAACGATCGTGCCGTAAGGTATTTCTAGTTGTTGGACGTCATCTGTGAAAGCCGGTTCGTCTGTGCTTTCTATTGGTTCGACTTTTTCTGGTAAAACAAAATACTCAGATTCTACGATGATGCGAGAATCATCCCATTGTCCCCAAAACGTTGTCCCTTCTAGCAACTCACCAACCGGCTCTTCGTTCAGTGAGTATAATATCGTCGGTTCAGTCGTTTGGAACATATACAGCGATTCTTCGACTGCCGATGGGGGACCATCTGTCATGGCTCCAACAGATGAAAAAGGACTGATCATCAGAACGGTGACCAGTATGAACGTAAACATTCGATGAATCATGACGCATTAGACTCCTTTTTTCTATTTTTTCCTTCCATATTATAAAATTAGTAGATATGTTTTTTAATAGTCAAATAGGGGGAATTCATTTGGAAATAATTACTTTTCCCCATTATCGTGTGATCTATGGTAAACTAAAATCACCAACCGAGGTCTTCTTTCTGATAAAGAATGAAGACCATTAAGGGGATGGTCCGTTTTGGATCAGCCCCTTTTTTGTTGAGCTTATTTGCCCTATTGAAAGGAAAATGATCTTTTAAACAGCTGAAATTGATGACAATTCTGTACTGTAGCTTAGCCCATTTGTTCTTTATCCTTTTCGAAAAATTTACAGTTTCAAAATATTTGCATAGGTACAATTCCCTAAAATAATCTCCTATAAAAATACTAATTCAGCCTTCTTCACCTATTATTCCCATTTCATTATACTAACATATTGAAACAATTCAAA
Source organism: Bacillus sp. (in: firmicutes) (assembly GCA_017656295.1). Taxonomy (NCBI): domain Bacteria; kingdom Bacillati; phylum Bacillota; class Bacilli; order Caryophanales; family Bacillaceae; genus Bacillus; species Bacillus sp. (in: firmicutes). The sequence continues at coordinate 285,748 of JACDOC010000001.1, forward strand.
TAGTTTCCTAGAATGGAAGAAGATTTTTCTATTACTTTCATACTAGGAGGCAGCTTTACATGAAATTCCGAACGATGTTTATCTTTTTACTCGCTTGTATGGGTTGTCTTGTAGGTGGTATGTCCATACAAGCTAGAGTTGTTACGCCAGGGGTCGAATATACAAAAGAATCGTTTCAGATGAGTCAAAAACCGCAAGTAGGAAACTTATTAGAGATCGATCTGTCGAATCCACACATTCAAGTCGAATTAGGAATTCCTCAACCGTTGACGTCCCTTACACCAACATCTCGCTTTGCGAAAAACAATACATACGATGAGCATCACGTTGTTGGAGCGATTAATGGTTCTTTTTATCATTTACAATCGCGTTTGCCCGCATATTTAGTTTTGAAGAATAATAGAGTTTCAACGTTTGGAGTCATTTCAACCGGCAACGATGAGTATATGAGCGTTCCATCTGCTTTTGGAATTTTACAAGACGGAACTGCGAAAATCGGAACGTTTCAATACGATATTTCATTTGAAGTTGGTGGAAAAAAAGGTACGGTAACCTCGATTAATAAACAACGAATGAATAAAGAAATTATTTTATATACACCATCGTATAGCTATTCGAGCACGCGGACAAATTCTTATGGGATGGAGATAGTGGTTAAGCAAGCTACACCTCAATTGGATGAAGGAGTCCATCTTGGCCAACCGATACGTGGAGTAGTTGCCGAAGTATATCCGTACGGAACTGGAAATGCCCCGATTCCACAAGATGGGTTTGTTATATCCATTCATAGTGGGGAGTTAGCTGCCCAATATAGTCATATCGAGCCAGGTGAAGAAATTGAGCTTATGATTAATGTCTCTGGTGAGTGGAAAAATGCCCAGTTTATGCTGGCAAGCGGTCCGTTATTAGTGCAAGAAGGAAAGGTGAAAATGACGATTGATGAGACAAGCAGTCGGGCGCGTCAACGGAATCCGCGAACGGCTGTTGCAGTGGATCAAAGTGGTCAGCGTGTATTTTTTGTGACAGTTGATGGACGGCAACAGGGGTATAGTGAAGGGCTAACGTTAAAAGAATTCGCTCAATATTTAGTAGAAAAAGGGGCGTATTATGCACTTAACCTAGACGGCGGTGGGTCGACGACAATGGCCGTACGTCAATATGGGGACAAATATACTTCCGTTGTAAACAGTCCTTCGGATGGAAGCGAGCGTGCGGTATCAACGATTTTACAAGTAGTGAGTACGTCTCCTTTTGGCCAGCCAACCTATTTTGAGTTTCGTCTTCAAGGTCATTCGACATTGCTCGTTGGTTCCAGCGTGGATGTAGCAGAACAATTCGTGTTAGACGAATTTTATCATCCATTGACAATAAACAAACAACTCATTCGCTATGAAGTAGAAGGAAATATTGGACGTATGGAAGGAAATACGTTTGTAGCTGAGCGGTCTGGAACAGGATTTATCGTCGGCTATTATGAAGGAGCGGTTAAAAAGATACCGGTTAAAGTCATCGATGCTCCAGCACGAGTAGAAGTGACTCCTAGTAATATCACAGCTACGGCAGGGGAGTCGGTTTCATTCACAATTCAAGCATTTGATGCCGATGGAAAACTATTAGACCTCCGAAATCAACAAGTTTTATGGTCATTAAGTCAACCAATAGGAACGATTTCTAACAATGGTCTGTTTATTGCAGGAACAACTAACGGTACTGCTGAAGTCATCGCTAATATTCGAGGTACGGTCGGAAAATCAACAATCAACGTACGAACAAAACCGCTTATTCTCGACTCGTTTGAAAAAGGGGATTGGAACGTGGAAACTGTACGGTCCGTGGCGACGATTTCGTTTACCGGTTACGACCAGCCATTGTTCCATGGATCGAAAACATTAAAGCTCCAATATAACTTCCAAAAAGGAGAAGAAGGTACGAAAGCAGCCTATGTCGTTCGGACATCTCCTCTCGCGATTCCTGGAAATCCTTCTTATCTGGGCGTTTGGGTATATGGTGATCAGGGCAAGCATTGGTTAAGAGGAACAATCATTGATCAAAGCGGCAAAGAGTATACGGTGAGTTTTACCAAAGAAGGGGGACTAGATTGGACGGGCTGGAGGTACATTAAAGCACAAATACCTTCAGAAGTTACCTACCCTATTCAATTAAAACAACTGTATGTGGTCGAAACGAACAAAGATCGATACAACACAGGGACCTTGTACTTCGATCAGTTGCAAGCGGAATATGGCACGTCACACGAAGAACCTTTGTTTCATGACATTCCAAACGATTTTTGGGCGAAAAATGAAATTCAATATTTATTAGAACACCACCTCATTCAAGGGTTTTCAAATGGGTATTTTAAACCAAACAACAAATTAACTCGCGCCCATGCGGCAGTCTTGTTAGCGAGAGCACTGAACTTACCAAAGGAGGGAATCACTCTTTCCTATCAAGATGTACCGGCAAGTCATCTATATTATGCGGAAATTGCTGCAGTTACGAAGGCTGGCATTATGAATGGAAAGCAAAATGGTAGGATATTTGATCCGGACGGAACGTTAACACGGGCACAAATGGCCGCTATTTTAGTTCGTGCGTTTTCACTGAAAGGAGATACCAAACAACCGTTCAAGGATGTCCCATCTTCTTACTGGGCGTACAAAGAAATTCATGCATTATACGCCAATCATATTACCGTCCCTTATGAAGGCCATCTATTTAGACCAAATCATCCAGTGACTCGAGCGCAGTTCAGTACGTTTTTATATCGAGTGTTACAAAAATAAAATATTGTTCTAGCTCAATAGGAGTCAATTGGCAGGTATTGTAGATTCCTCGTGTCGAAAATTCGCTTGATGATGGGAATGAATGTCTGTATGATAGAATGAGAGTAAAATATACCCGATGGAGGGGATGTACTTGTCGAACGGTATCGACCAAGCACGAACGCTAATTATTGTCCCGGCTTATAACGAAGAAGAATCGATAGGACATACGTTACGAAAATTATTATCCATTAAAAAAAATCTACCTTCCATTGATATTTGTGTGATTAATGACGGCTCAAAAGACCAAACAGCGCAAGTCGTTCGTCAATTTGAAGACGTTGTCTTGATTGACTTACCATATAACTTAGGCATTGGAGGAGCCGTACAAACCGGCTACAAGTATGCTTATAAAATGGGGTATGATGTGGCGGTGCAATTTGATGCTGATGGACAACATAACGAGGCGGATCTCATCGCTGTCATCCAACCGATTGTAAATGGCGAAACCGATATGTGTATCGGTTCGCGTTTTGTCCAAAAAACGGATTATAAAGGTAGTATTTTTCGCCGTATCGGAATTTATTATTTTGAATTACTCTTATTCTTGTTAACAGGGAAGAAGTATACCGATGCAACGTCAGGGTATCGCGCTATTAATAAAAAAGTGATTGAGCTTTTTGCGCGTGAATATCCAAAAGATTACCCTGAACCAGAAGTCATTTTGTTTTTGCATCGGAAAAATTTTCGAATCAAAGAAATTTCGGTTCATATGAAGCAACGACAAGGCGGCTCTTCTTCCATCACTCCTTTCCGCTCGATTTATTACATGTTAAAAGTAACCTTATCTATTTTGATGCAAAAATTAATTAAGGAGTAAAGGAAATGAGCATTACGTTAGTTTCTTTTGGGATTGTCTTAATATTGTTATTGACAGTCATTGAAGCGGTTCGACGCGGGGCGTTAGAAACGAAATACTCGCTCCTATGGATTTTTATGTGCGTTTCGATGGCAATCTTAAGTTTAAGTGAAGGGTTCATTAATCAACTCGGCGAATGGATGGGTGTTTTTTATCCCCCATCCCTTTTATTCCTCTTCGGTTTACTATTTGCATTCTTACTCATTTTTGATTTAACCCGCCGAGTATCGAAGCTAAATAAAGAATTAACCCATTTAGCACAAGAGTATGCCATTTTGAAAAAACAATTAGAAGAAAAGGAACGGCAATCGTCATGATTTATTTGATGTTATTATTGAACATTTGTATGTTAGTCACTGGACAAGTATTATGGAAATTAGCAGTCTCCAACATCGTCGAATGGAATAGTTCGACGATTTTCTCTTTACTGGTTTCTCCTTACTTTTTAGGAGGAGCCTTTCTCTATGCACTGGCAACGGGAGTTTGGTTATATGTGTTGTCTAAGCTTCCGTTAAGTGTCGCTTATCCTTCGCAAAGCTTAAGCTATGTATTTGCAGCCTTTATTGCTCTCTTACTATTTAAAGAAACCATTGGTACGTCCCAATGGATTGGCATGGTACTCATTATTGTTGGGGTTTATTTTATTGCGAAATGAGAGGTGTGACTGTGAACGTATCACTGATAAAGCGTCATTCGTTGTTTTTAGTTCTACTTCTTATGTATATCATCGTGAATAGCTGGTTTCTTATGAAGCACCCTGGCTCAATATTTAACCAGCCCGAACGGTTCGGTGAGGCCATATCTACATATGGTTCCCGCGACGCTTCCCTTTATGCGAAAATGGCATGGCAACTAATAAACGAAGGAATTTACGGATATAACTCCGAAGAGCCGAATGCCTACGTAACTCCTGGTCAACCGTATTATTTAGTGGCGATTTTTAAAGTAGCTGAATGGATGCAGACAAACCATGTCATGTTAGCTCGCTTGTCCAATATGATTCTTAATATTTTAACGGTCGTGCTTATTTATACGATTTCAATAAAATTGTTTAAAAAGCAAACGATTGGTTTAGTGGCATCTCTTCTTTATTGTACGCACATTGCCCCGTACCATTATTTTCGGACAACGCTAACGGAAACGCCGTCGATTTTCCTGTTTTTACTTTCGATTTGGATCTTTTTAATGGCTCTTGAAACAGGCAAGTATCGTTATCATGTGCTATTCGGAATTGTTGCGTCCATTATGCTCATGTTCCGGCCGACTCCGGCGCCGATATTGCTGCTGGCGTGGGCGATTGTCTTATTGCGTCAAGGGTTTAGGGAAGGCGTGAAAATTGGCTTTATTTGGACGATTGGTCCGCTAGTTATTATGCTTCCTTGGGTGATTCGAAACATCTTATTGTTTGACCATATGTATTTATTTTCGTCACATTCAGGGGATCCGCTGCTAGCAGGGACGAATCCGTTTCATATGGAGGATTACCCAACGATTGTACAAACGGCTCGTGATTTAGGGGTAAGCTTTCAAGAACATGGATGGACGCGCATCAAACAAGGCTTCCAAGAAAACTTCCCATTATATTTCGCGTGGTTTACAGTTGGAAAAACGATTTGGTTATTTATTGATCCAACTGGAATTCCTGATGGGCTCGGACCCTATCAAGAGACGTTTCCAGAATTTTTATCAACCTTCTTTATTTACCAAAATGCGTTTTTAGCTATTTTTGGATTATTGTTTGCCTATTTATTCCGTAAGCATAAACCGTTCATGGCGTTATCCCTAGTCGTTCTCATCTACATCGTATTTTCTAATATATTTTTAACGATTCCGCGATACGGCTTAATTATCATGCCGATTCTTGCCATTATTACGGGGTACGGCTTATCGTTCTTGATTGAACAAATAACTGGAAAAGTCAAGAAATGGGCAAAATAAATACTCGAACGAACTTTGTTCTCTTTCATGGGAGCAAAGTTCTTTTTTTAGAGGCTCTACCCTAAAATAACTGTGGATAACTTTTACGGTTATTTCATTCATCAATGTGCCAATGGCAATTGGTATAAATGTCTTTTAAATGATACTGTTGATATTTATCATTTCGCTCCAGGCGGACGTTTTCCGCGGGCAAGCCGCAAGCCGTTTCCCTCGCTACGCTCAAGTATGGGTCTTGCGGCTTCTTGTTTCCGCTGGAGTCGCCCCGTGTGAACAACTTGATAAAAATCAACAATGAAACATAACATAGCCTTTTTGGAAAATCCGTTTCTTTTTTCATATGAGCGGGTGGTCTTTCTTTTCGGTACGATTAATCAACGATAGAGAGTCCCATTCATTGGTAGATTGTTTTCGTATATTGCAGTATCATAACTACATGATGACAAGTATTTTTTCACCTTCTAAAAATGGTATAATGTCGTTATGACGGGAATGAATTACATGTAAAAAAGGTGTTATTATATGAGAATAGGAATAGTAGGGAACTACGGACACGATAACAATGGCGATGAAGCCATTTTAACGGGAATTATTCAGCAACTTGTTGAGTATCAAGGAGTTCGGAAAGAAGATATAGTTGTATTTAGTAACTCTCCAGAAAAAACAGCGCAACAATACGGAGTCAAAGCAGTATATTTACTGAAAAAGAAAGGTAATTTCATTCGATCCGTAGGAAGTACGTTAAAGCAACATATACGTGTCGTCCAATCATTGGATGTTCTTATAGTAGGTGGCGGCGGGCTATTGATGGATATGTATAAAAGGGATGCTCCATTATATAGTTCCCTTGTTTTCATCGCCCGATTGCTACAGAAAAAAGTGATGATTTACGGAGTGGGTGCTGGTCCGATTCAAACCGCCCTAGGAAAGTGGTTAATTCGACAAATGGTACAGCTCTCCCACGCCGTTTTTGTGCGAGATGAAGATTCAAAGCAGTTGCTTCACCGTATAGGGGTAAGAAAAGAGATTCGCGTCATCGCTGATCCGGCTTTTACTTTACATAATGATGTAAAAAAAGAAGAGCGACCTGCGATTCGTCGCATTGGTGTAACGGCAGTACCGTATTTTAGTCATACGTACTGGCCTGTTGCCAATAAAGAAAAATATGGACAGTACGTAAAGAACATGGCACAAAATTTAGATACGCTCATTGAGCAGCTCGGAGCCGAAATTGTACTCTTTTCAACGAAATTTCCACAAGACGTACAAGTGACCGAACACATCTATGAGCAAATGGCTCATCAAGAGGCGGTCACTATTAAAAAAGATAATTTGACTCCCAAACGAATTTTGAAGGTATGTCAAGATGTAGATCTCGTGATCGGTACACGGCTTCATTCGTTAATTTTAGCAGTCGCTGCTGAAACACCAATCATCGGAATCGGTTATCATCCAAAGGTAAAAAGTTTTTTTGAAACGTTGAATTTATCGTCAATGTATGTTCCTATTGACGGATTGAAAGATTCGAATACATTATGGAATGTCATTACAAACGAGTATCATAATTGGAACGAAAAGCAACAGCAATTTCGCACCCTTTCCGAGCAAAAACGAAAGGAAGCCGTTCAAGGGATTCGCGTGATTGACCAGTTAGGAGAATAGGGGAAATACTCGATGAACAAAAAAGTACTTGTCATAACTAATATGTATCCAACAGAGCAACATAAAAGCTTTGGAATATTTGTGAAAAATCAAGTAGAAGAGCTTAAACGACAAGGGCTAGCTGTCGATGTCATCGCGATTACTGACCCTCAAAGCGGAAAAGTAAACGTGTTGAAAAAATATTTATTATGGACCATTCAAAATATCCTGATTTTCTTATTTAAAGGCTATCGATACGATGCTGTTCACGCGCATTATGTGTTTCCGAGCGGCGTATTTGCTTCCCTTTACAAAAAGCTTTGGAGGAAACGGATGATTGTCACCGCTCATGGCGGGGACATAGATAAAATGGCCCGTAAAAATGAGCGGATTTTTCGTTACACGAAAAAGATATTAACTTACGCAGATGAAGTTATTGCCGTCGGTGAGCAATTAAAACAAGAAATTATAAACGATTTTGGCATCCCATCGACAAAAGTTTCTGTCCTGAACATGGGAGTCAACCGACAAGTCTTTCAGCCGATGGACAAGTCATTGGCACGAGCAAACGTAGCAATTAAGGAACAAGCTTTATCTATCTTATTTGTCGGTAATATCATCAAACAAAAAGGGCTTCTAGAGTTAGTTGAAGCGCTTCATCAGCTGCGCCAAAAAGAAGTGGACGGACAATTATATATTATAGGTCCAGAAAAAGATGCGACATTCAAACAGGAACTGACAGAACGCATCGAACAATTACACGTCCAACCGTATGTTCACTTTTTAGGAGTCAAAACCCAACAAGAAATTGCGAAATGGATGGCTGCTGCTGATGTCTTTGTGCTGCCTTCACATATTGAAGGGTTTGGTCTTGTGGCGCTTGAGGCGATGTCGTGTGGAACACCGGTCGTCGGAACAAAAGTAGGCGGCTTGCAATACTTGTTGGCCAATGATACGGGTTGTTTAGTCGAGCCCAAAAATGCAGATTCTTTAGCTGCCGGCATTGAAAAAGTATGGATTGATAAGAATTACCGGCAAACGCTAATAGAAAACGGATTAAAAAAGGCCGAACAAAACGACGCGGCCTATTTAACGAGCGAAGTGAAAAAATTATATTTTCCTACTGGAGGGTAGGATATGAGTCGACAGAGAAAAAAGAAAGTGTTATTTATCTCTTCATTAGGGGGACATTTAACACAACTTTTACAGTTAAAACCTTTATTTGAGAAGTATGATTATCATATTGTTACGGAAAAATCCGTGATTACAAAAGAACTTAGCCATAAATACCCAATGTCTTTTTTAGTCTACGGGGCTAGAAACTATCCAATCCGTTACATCTTTAAATTCAGTTATAATATTCTTAAATCATTTTACCATTTTTTACGTATTCGGCCTGATGTCGTCGTCACAACTGGTGCTCATACGGCGGTTCCGATGTGTTATATTGCGAAACTTTTCGGTAAGAAAGTGATTTTTATTGAAAGCTTCGCAAAAACCTCGACGCCGACGATTTCTGGTCGTCTCGTATACCCAATTGCTGACCTGTTTATTATTCAGTGGGAAGGTATGAAAAAGCATTATCCAAAAGCTGTGTACGGAGGTTCAATCTATTGATTTTTGTGGTATTAGGTACGCATGAATTACCATTTACTCGTCTGTTAGAAGCAATTGATGAACAAATTGAACTTGGAAATATCAAAGAAGAAGTGATTGTACAAGTTGGTCATACACGCTATCGTTCGGACAACATGAAATTCATTAAATTTACAACGTACGAAGAAATGGAACGGTTGTATCGAGAAGCTCGTTTCATCATTACCCATGGGGGAACAGGATCCATTACGATGGGAGTAAAAATGGGGAAAAAGGTGATTGCGGTTCCACGACTTCTTAAATATGGCGAACATAATGATGATCATCAATTAGAAATCGTTAAGCAATTTTATGAGCTTGGACACATTTTATATTGGGACGAGCATCTCGATTTAGCGGACGTCCTTAAAAAAGTGAATGATTTTCAGCCCCGACCGTTTATTAGTAGCCGAACGAGAATTATCAAACTAATTGAAGATTTTATTGAAAACTTAGGCTAGGTATGGTGACTATGAAAAAAGCTTCCTTACTGAAAATTGTTGGAGCGGTCGCTGCCATCAATTTGTTGTCGAGGTTATTAGGCTTTTTACGAGAAGTATTGATAGGCTACCATCTTGGCACATCGACAGAGGCGGATAGCGTCATTACCGCTTTTACGATTCCCAATTTCCTGTATATGGTCGTTGGTGGGGCACTGACAACCGCCTTTATTAGTGTGTATCAAAAAGGAACAACCAAAGAAAAACAGGAACTTCAAGAAGTTATTTTTTCATATATATTCGTTATTTTTTCTGTTTTATCAGTGACGATGATTCTAGCTCCTCAGTGGTGGATTGGTATCTTTTTTCCTGGTCTTGATGATGAGGAATGGAAGCAAACGAGTCAATGGTTTCAAATGATGGGAGCGTCAAGTGTCTTTTTCGTGCTCTCGATGTATTTTTCAGGGGTATTAAACGTTCATGAAAAGTTTCGAGTTTCTGCTGTAGCCCCGTTGATCAATAATGCTCTTGTCTTACTTGTAGCTATTTTACTGTTTCCGTTGATCGGTGGTGCTGCTTATTCGTGGGGAGTATTACTTGGTTCGGTTGTCATGGCTTTTATTCTGTTTCGTTCTATTCGAGTCAATGACTTTTTTCAGCCTCGTTTAAGGTGGACCGTGGCCAATAAAGAGCTAATGAACCGGTACTTAAAAATAGCGGTGCCTATTTTATTAGGTGGGGCGACTTTACAATTTTATTTCCTTATGCAGCGCGTGTTTGCTTCTTATTTAGAAGATGGATTACTCGCTGCCTTGAACTATTCGTCAAAGCTCGTTCAGCTTCCACAAACGGTGTTAATGACGGCTGTCACAACGGTGATTTATCCGTTAATAACGAAAAAAATGGGTGAAGGAAAACAAGGGGAACTAGCTTCTATTTATCAAAAAGGAATTTCTATGCTTCTCTTTTTTATGATTCCGTTTAGTGTGTTACTGTATGTATTAGCCGAAGAAGTGATTACGGTCGTGTATGAATACGGTGCGTTTTCTTCTACGTCTACCGTCGTTACAGCACAATTGTTGGAAATATTTGTGATCGGGATGTTTGCCCATGCAGCGAATGTGTACGTCACTCGATTTTTTTATGCGGCTGAACAAGCGGTGTTTCCGGTGGTAAGTGGGATTTTATCTGTTTTTGGTGTGAACGTGGCTGTAGTCATGATGTTCATCCATTTGTATGAAGCCGAAGCAGTTGCATGGGGAACGACGATTGGTGCTTATGTACAACTCCTCATATTAGGAATGGTGGCGTGGAAAAAGTTTCATTACTCGTTTCAAACCGTAAAGCAAATAGGACAATGGTTCATCCTTGTCGGTGGACTATATGGGGTAACCTTAGCTCTTCATCATGGGCTCGGGTGGATTCCATCGGTATATGTTCAAGTCATCATTCTAAGTGGATTGACCTTACTTGTGTACGTTTGTTTCTGTCTATTGTTACGCCTAGATATTATGAATGAAGTCATCGCTAAATTAAAAAGAAAGGGGAGCTAACGGGAGATGAAAAGGTGCTGGGGTTGGTTATTGTTATTGTTATTGATGATGGTAGCTGCTGGCTGTAATAAACAAACGTTTGATGAAAAACCAAGTGTGAAAGCGGAAAAAAGCTTAGAAGCCGCGTCCACTGAATGGGTGGAAGAACAGCTTGAGCCAATTGAGGAGCAAGTAACCTCTGTTGACGATCGTCTTCAACAGTTGGAAGAACGAATCCAAAATTTACAAGGGAAAACAGTGACCCCATTTACGGATGTATCAACAAATTATTGGGCACATACAGAAATCATGACACTGTATGATTTAGGAATCATCAAAGGTTATCCAAAAGAAGGAAAATTTTATCCGGAGCGGACCTTAACTAGATATCAAGCGGCATCGATGTTAGTAAAAGCCTTGAAACTCCCGCTTAGCGAAGCTCCATCTGTTTTTAAAGACGTTTCCAATGATCATCCGGGCTTAAAGGAAATTATGGCGGTTTATGAGCACGGAATTTTTATTGGAAGCGATGGATATTTTATGCCTAATGAACCAATAAAACGACGCCATATGGCGATGGTGTTACAGCGGGCGTTTGATTTACAGGGAAACGACACTCCTTTTTCAGGGTATACGGATGTTTGTGAAGAAGTGGAAGGTTATGATGCGATTAAGGTGATTAGTCAGTTAGGAATTGCGAAAGGGTCGAACGGATATTTCAAACCAGAAGATCCAACGAAACGTTCCCATTTTTCCGCCTTTGTATATCGTACGCTGCAATATAAAGGGCAATTTTAAACAAACGTTTATTTAGTCGGCTAAGTTCTTTAAATGAGAGTAATGGTGACTTTAAACAAACGTTAAATTAGCCGGGGATGTTTTTTAAATGAGGGGAATCGTATCTTTTAAACAAACGTTTATATAAACGGGCAAGTTTTTAAATAAGAGGAATCATGGCTATTAAACAAACGTTTATTATAAAACTGACTATTTCCATTATGCTGTTTGCTTATCTTAACGCTTTCGAACACGCTTCACTGAAAAATAGAGCACCTGAATGTTGTCTAAAAAGCTAAAGTATTACTCATAAATATGGATTTTTTCCCATAAACGTCTAGCTATTTCCCATAAATCGGCTGTTTTTTCTCATAAATGTGGAATTATTTCTCAAAAAGAAGAAGTTTTGCTCATAAAAAAAGAATTTTCTCATAAAAAACGGAACACTAGAATTTCAACAGCTAAATTGTTGCTCATAAAATTGAATTTTTCCTCATAAAGCCAAAAATTCTCTTTACATATGTACGATGTACGCATAAAAATAACTTGGCAGTTGCCTTCGTCATAAGACTTGGACTGCCAAGTTTTTCTAATGTTTATGATGGATTCCAAGTCTTAACATCAATACCGGTATAATAATGTTTTAAAATGTCCTTAAATGTATATCCCTGCTCAGCCATGCCTCTTGCCCCCCATTGGCTCATGCCGAGCAAGTGTCCCCATCCGTCACCCGAGAATGTAAATGATTGAGGATAGGTCGGTACATAAACCACTCCATTAGTGAGCTTGACTGGTAACTGAATTTCGTGTTTGATTTTCTGTACCGCACCGTTCGCATCCATCATAGAATAACCCGTTAAATAATTCGTTTCCACAACAGATCCATCAGCAAGTTGAATAGAAGTCGTGGCGTCAGATGTAATCGAGAACTTTGTGCTTTTTAGTGTCACACCGAAGAAACTACGGAAGCGGTCGGGGTAAGGAACAAAGGTCGGTTTTAATGAAATGATCGACGTTGAGTCGGTTTGATGATCGAATATAACTGCTTCCATATTCGTCACTGCTTGGCTGACACCACGCTCTGAAATGCGTAAGTCTAATAACATTTGGTCATCGGTTAAATTAAGGCGTTGTTTAATGTTAGCTGTCGTGGCTGTCGTTTTCCAGTCGTAATGGTAATTGTTCGGATGTTGATCAAAAGGGTCGTTTACGCCTCGTAAATAAGGAACGGAACTAAGCCAAACGTTTTCACTATGTTCCGTATGACCCCCTGAGCTCGAATGGAACACCGCATCAATGGGCACATTATTGTAAAGAGCATATATGCCTTTTGTTTCGGCGACAGCTTGATTACTTCTCGAATGTTCACTTGATTTACCACCGTAAACTTGGCTAGCGACAGTCATTTCCAAATATCCTTTAGTTTTGTTTCGAGTCATTTGGGTATAAGCATATGTTCGAGCGGCTACTGCCTGAGCTTTTAACGCTTCTAAAGGCCAACTAGCAGGCATTTCGTTCGGAACGACACCTTGAACATAGCTTTCGATATCTAATCGATTAAAAAGAAGTGGAGATGACTCTCCTGGACGAATTTCCAATGATCCACGATAATGGACGTCTTTTGGACCATAAACTGTTTTAATGGTCGACACAATGACTTCGTTCGCATCGGATGAACGAATCTCTTGAATATTAAGTCCCTTTGTTGTGGCGCCGGTCTGTTTTCCGTAAGCGTAGAAGATGACACCATTTTCTTGTGAAATGGATATTGGTTCTGAAACTGGTATGATCGAGTTTGTTTCAATGTCTACCACTTGATAATCACCGAGAATGGTTAATGTAAACGAAGAAGAAGGGACAAGTTTCACTTTCACTTCTGGTTGATATGTAATGGGATTGGATGGTTCGGCGAACGCTTTAATTGGGTGCTTACTTAATATTAGAAGAAAAATCATCACACCTAATAGTTTGATTATTTTTTTCATTGTCACCATTCCTATTGATTATATTGTTGTTCTAGTTGTTCGAGCTCTTCTTCTAATTGTTGAACTTTTAATTCTAGTTCTTTGACCCGTTCAGAAAGAGGATTAACTTTGGATAGCACCCATTCAACGCTCGCAATAATCGGTTGTTCTGATGAGGCGGCGGCTTTCCATCCGATGGTAAAAGTTAATAGAAAAGTAGCGAAAAGCACGAGCCCTTTCTTTTTTTTCAACATGAAAGTCACTCCTTAAAAATATTTGTCTATTTGTCTATTATATCAAATGGCTCGCTTTTCGCAGTTAGGAGAATGTTAAAGTTGTAAATTACTTGAAATATTGCAGATTTTTATTTTATTGATTTTCCTAGTATGATATAATCCATCTTGTGTAACTTTTTCTAACTAATTTCGACAAATTGGATGGGAACTTAGGAAGAGATATACATAAAAGAGATGAAGTTCTTGTTTTTAGTTAACTGAAATGGGCAAGATACCTATTAAGGAGGGTCTACATGATTTATTTGACCTTGTTGCTTTGTTTTCTATGTTCAATAGTAGCAACTCCCTTGGTGAAAAAGCTCGCCTTTAAAGTTGGGGCTACTGATAAACCGAATCATCGAAAAGTTCA